>NZ_JBJIAB010000051.1:0-37373 GCF_045310795.1 Candidatus Clostridium helianthi | reverse complement strand
TGGTGGAGGCGAACCGTACACAATATCGCTCACAACAAATATATCAAGTTATAGACATAATATAGATTAATAATAATAGGTGTGCAAATAGTTTATTTAAATATTTGTCACACCTATTATATATTAACCCACGACTTCTGAATTAGTTTTTTTATAATTTATTATGCCCCATATTGATTTACATTATGTTAATATTATAATCTAATCTGCCTTTTCTGATTCTCTCTTTTTAGCTTCAACTGGACAGATAGAAAAATCTTGATCTGTTCTAAGCAGACATTTCATGTATGGACAATATTTGCAATTCTTTATTTCTGAAAACTTCATAACGTGCCCCCCTTTGTAAAACAATTATATCATGCTACCTAAATAAAGTTAAAAAATATTCTTTGCTTTATGAATTCCTTATTCCTTTAAAAATTGATAATGTAAACAAAATATAAATAACTTTTTATTTTTTCATTAAACATATGCGCTATTTTTTAACGAATTATTAATTTATCGTTGAAT
The DNA here is from genome assembly GCF_045310795.1 of Candidatus Clostridium helianthi. NCBI lineage: Bacteria > Bacillati > Bacillota > Clostridia > Eubacteriales > Clostridiaceae > Clostridium > Candidatus Clostridium helianthi. Next base: position 36,863 of record NZ_JBJIAB010000051.1, on the reverse strand, counting down.
TGATGTTTAGTATATGGTAATATTCTAAATGACAAATGAAATTTAATAGGGGGATTTTATGGCTAAACATAATAGGAACAAGAATAACAATCCTGTTATATACTTCTTCTTATCTTTCTCTTTTTACACTTTAATGCTAGCAATGGTATTATTTTTTGTATATAAAGCTATAAGATAATTGGTAACAAACAGGGCTTATATGATACCATAAGAAAATCTATATGGTATCATATAGGTAAAATTGTAAGAAAACAAATTATAAACACCTATTACTAAAAGCATAAGATCAAACTCCATATCTAAATAAAATATAGAGTGAGAGGATGAATATATTAAGTATATTCTTCTCTCGCTCTATATCGTTGGCTTAAAAACACTGAACCGCTATAGATTATACTTATTTTAATTATAATAAAGATAAAATATAATTAAGTTCAAAAAAACTTCTTAGCCAATGGTATCAAATTTAAGCAAATTTACTTTGTTTCAATAGAATAAAACCAGCTGCCTAATGTATTTTTTAATTCATTACACTTATTTATATCTAAATATTGTGTTTCAATCCACACTCCCTTTGAATTTCCACGAGCATAACACTTAATTCCATTGAAATAAGATAAAATATAACTAATATCCACACCATCATATGAGTCAGATGAATGAGGTAAATAGTTAGTAACCACATATCCTTTATCGCTTGTTGTTGCTCCTGTAGCATCCTTTGGAATATTTGAATCAATTGCGTTACATAGAATATGTGCTAATTGTTCCCAAGAATATTTATTATAAATATCCATATCCTGTTGAGAATCGCAAAAACAAATCTCTGAGATCAAATTTCCACAACTAATATGATTCATTTCATATAGGCTTTCAAATTTAACGCCACGATTAGTAAAACCTAACTCTGCAAAGTTATTTACTAGCCTTTGAGCATACTGATATGCATTGCTTGACTGACTCGATACAAGTACCTCTGTACCATGTGCTGAACCGTTAAAGCAATTCATGTGCAATGAAATAAACAAATCACAATTAGCTGAATTAGCTTTATTAGCCCCTTCGCTTAATTCTCCTGTCTGTGTGTTTGCATTGGAATTACAATCAATGACAGTATGTCCATATTGCTCTAATACTGATTTAACTGCTATATAATATTCTTTCATTTGTTCATGCTCGTCTACAATCCCAATTGCTCCTGTGCAATTATCGCTATGACCAGCCCTTAAACCTATTTTCATATAATTATCACTCCTTTTAAATAAAATATAATTAAGTATAAGAATATTCTAAACTTATGCTGTGGCTTGTTTTGTATCTGCACCTACTGGTTTAGAAAATAATGCTTGTGCCTTGTCCGCTTGTTCTTTAAGACTTATATTTTCTGCTTTTAATGCTTCATTAGTATCTTGTAGCTGCTTTAATGCATCATCTTTAGTTAATACTGCTGCTTTATCTTTATTAAATTCTCCAGCTATAGCTTGCCTTAAATCATCTAAATTTCTTTGAGTTAGTCCTGGTATCTTTTGTAATAATAAATTATTAAATTGATCTGCTTTTGAACTTAATAAAGTTTCTGCATTTTCTGTGATTCTGAATTTTTCTTCTACTATGTTCCATACCTCTTTGGCAGTTTGCAAGTCTTGTTCATGTCCACTTGCTTTAATAGATTGTTCTATCTGTTCTTTCTTTTTAGTTAAAACATCTACCACTGTATTTCCGATTGTTTTAATTGTTGCTACTAAAATAGCTACTATTGCTGTAGCTGCTATTGGAGCAATTTGACTGATTATTAATTCTTTCATTTCACATCATCCTTTTCTTATTTAATTAATTTTGATAAACTAAATAAAACTCCTATAGCACCTGTTATTAAAGCGCCTATAGCAGTTTTACTTAACCAATCAATTGTTTTTTCCAAATCTTCTATTCTGTGATTTGCCACTTTAATTTTCTCATCCCAATTCTCTGCATTCTTCTCTAGTAAAATCTCTATCCTAACTAACCTTTCTTTAATTTCTTGTATTGTTTCAGTTTCATTCATGTTACACCTACCTTACTTCATATTTTCTATAAATGAGCAACAAAAAAGAACTCCTAAAGAGCTCTTACTATTGCCTTATTTTTTATTCATTTTGCTACGTCATTTTTTCCTATGATGCAGTATTTTCTATAGTTGAATCTTACATAGCTCCCATATCTACAAGAACTAATTTTACCTGTTCTTGTAGATTCAAAAGATTAGGAACATCCTTATATTCGTAAGTACCTCCTACTATTAATGTAATCCATACCTTTACACATCCGCTATTCTTGTTAAATTGCATTCTAAACACTCTCCTTAAAATTAAATTTATTATATTAGGCATTGTTTTTTCCCATTGCTACTATACTTGTTAACTCTGCATTTGCTTCTGTTAAATTATCCACCTGTTCTTTTAAAAGTTCTAATTCTGATTTAGGCATATCTTCATATATTGGTTCGTTTGGTGTAACGGAAATATCAATGCTTTTTATAGTTTTCCCCACTGGAACTTCTACTTCTAAATAATTAATTCCTCCTTGCGGTATTCTATTCTCATCTGATGTTAATTGTAAATATATATAACCTACATTGTCATATATTACTAATGTTTTCATAATTGTTCACTCCCTATTTTTAATTAAATTTATTCCCAAGCATACCAATACCAAGTAGCATCACTAGTTCCGTTTCTTGTGAAAAAATTATTTCCAACACTACCTACTGAAGTGCCAGTTCCGCTCAAGTTATAGAACGTATTTGGATCAATAATATTAAAAAGAACGCTCTTCATTAAAGTGCCATAATAAGAATAATACATATAAACTATACTCGGCTTGAATGGTAAATTTATCGTAACTGTACCTAAATTGCCGACGAATGAACCACTCTGAAATTGTCTTCCACCTAAACTTGCTATTGTTGCACTTCCAGTACGTAATATACCCGCTGCTGAATTATATGTTTTACCTGCTACTACATCTGCATCATTTGCAGTTCCAGTAATAGCTGCTATTATTTGGTCTCCACTTAAATATTGTCCTGCTGCTATTATTTGCTGTGATGTACTAGGATTTATTGTTCCTCCTGCTTTTGTTGGAATACTTTGAGTTACTTTTCCAGTTCCATCATGATATCCTTTAGGGATTGTACATACTCCATTTATAGGTAGCGATTTATTTACACCCCCATTGTTAGGCATTGTACCAACTTTTAAAATACCATCATCATATCCACTATACCCAGTTAGCAGATACTGAGGATCAAGAACCGCATCTGCTGTATCTATAACGGAAGATTTACCTGTAACGCCATCTATAGTAATACCAGCTCTTATATTTCCCGGAACTAACAAAGATAAATCAAGACCTCCAGTTATACCAGTATCATTATCATTACTAAAAGTCGTATTCTTACGCACATCTTTCGCTAGTGCAGTTCCTTCCGCACTAGCTTTGATAAAAAAACAGTCACCAGTTGAGTTATACCAAACTGTATACGCCTTTCCTGCTGTTAAGTTTGGTGATGTTGTCGTTCCTGGTTTATATAACTTTTTACCATTTATAGTTGTTGCAGCTCCGCCATTATTAGAGCTTGCTATAAAAGTTATTGGATATCCATTTACTAACGATCCTTTAATAGTAAGTGCTATTGCTGTAGCAGCTCCACCTGCTGTTTGATAAACTATATCTGACAAGGATGTATTAATTGGAGATAAAGCATTATTGACAAATGCTGTCGTAGCTACTTGTGTATTATTAGTACTATTGTTTGCTGTTGGTGCAGTTGGTACTCCTGTGAATGCTGGTGACGCAAGTGGAGCTTTAAGTGGTAAATTTGTATTAATTTCTTTTAGCTTTGTATCTATAATATCAGCATTACCATTAAAATCATCTATATTTACAACATCGGTTCCTTCTGGCTTTTTCAATCCATAATTTGTTGTTGTTAACATTTAATCAACCCTTTCTATTCATAAACTTTTAACTCATCCCATGTCTTCAATTTTGCATTGTTACATGTTAATTTATTTTCTTTTAATACATTCCAAACAGTATAAGTGTATTTAATCGTGTATCCTAGATGTGCAGGTTTAATATTTTCCAGCATATCTTTAAATAACTGCATGTTTTTTGGTATCCCCTTAACTCCAACAAATTGAACTACAAAAGCATAGTTAGGATTATCTTGTATTATGTTTACTTCTCCCCCAGAAAAAGTTTCAGCTACATTTTTAATCATCTGTTTAGTTGTTGTGCCTTGCCCTCTTTTCTTAGCCTTAAGTACTTCTCGCCTTTGTTCATACCCTAATAATAAATTAGTTTCAATTCCATATTCCTTTTCCCAGTAGCTAAGACCCCATGTTGCAGTATCTATCCAAAGCTGATTCTTTATATCTCTAATTTTATAATTTAATCTTCCAAGCTCCAGCGAATTAGAATTTTCTAATTCCTTCATAACTTTAGATGTAATATAATAGTCGGGCATATATTTCATGAGATCAGGTGATATTAGTTTTATCTCATCTATGTTATCTTCTTCATTAATTCCATATTGGGTTGTACCATAATTCATGCTATACCCCCTTTAAATCATTCCATGTGCAATTTTTCTTGACGTAAGTAGTATTAATTTGTTTTCCATCAGAATCTTGGTTTGCCCTTGTTGCAGATGCTACATTTGAATCTATAAACGCTAATTGCTTTATCCAATTTAGTTTTCCAGCATTTCCTGCACCTACAAAAGCAAATGCACTGCTATAATTCATGTACAAATATCCATTTGTATCTCCTCTTCCAAAACCAATCCCTGAACCAAACTGTGGTGAACTATCTACATTAGCAGTATCATTTCTAATACTTGCAAGAAAGTCTCCTGAGTTTGTATCCCCTTTCACTTGACTTCTAAAACTAGACATAAAATTGCCATCTATTGTTTTACCACTAGGAATTGCATTAATTGTTATATCACCACTACCGTCAAAATTAATTCCATTTATTTTTCTTGCAGTATCTAATTTAACAGCACTGTTTGCGGAACCTCCAGCAGTTGAACTCCCCGCATAATTATGTGTATGTGCGCTATTTGCTTTACCATTAAGAGCAGTTTGAACTGCTGTTGAAATAGGCTTATTTAAATCACTTGTATTATCAACGTTACTTAACCCTACATCTGATGCACTTGGTTTGACTGAATTTGAGTAGAGTTCTATCCATGCTGACCATGAGCTTCCACTCTTAGTTCGTATATAAACGTGTCCTATATTAACAGTCATTCCAAATCCTAATTGTGTTAAATAGCTTTGATCTCCACTACATATAACCATGAAGTTAAACCATCCACTCGTATACGGCCCATTTACAGGATTCTGCACGTCATACCAACCATTAGCTATTATATTATTCAAATCAGTACTTGTATTTAATCTTTGGCCTTTTCCACCTAACCCATACCCACTAGGAGCAAAATCACTAGCATGTTTTCCATCTACAGTATCTGCATTATCTATAACACCATCACCATTTTTATCATAAACACTCTTCAGCATATCTCCATAACCTGCAGTAGATATTTCATCTTTAGTCGCAAATTTACTATCAGCCTCTGTTTCAGTATAGTATCTATCATCATGAGTATGAGAGCTATTTGCTTTACCATTCAAAGCACTTTGAACCGCTGTTGAAATAGGTTTATTTAAATCACTTGTATTATCAACATTAGATAAGCCAACATCAGCTTTGGTTGTTCCATGTGGATTAGTACCACTAGGATGTACATAAACTGTTTTTTCAGTACCATCCACTTTTATGTTTCCATTGGTTGTACTTACTTCAACTTTATTAGCATTACTACTAATACCATCAATTTTAGATTTATAAGTATTGTCAAAATCGTTTGTTGATAAACTTTTTCCAGTAATTTTATCAACCTTATTACTTACAGTATTCCATAAGGTTCTTTCATTACTGGTAATGTGTCTGATGGTATCACTAATATGTGTATATGCGCTATTCCAATTATCAATTAATACTTGCGTAATTGCATCTAAAATAGATTTATTGCTATGGATATGGTTATTTGTATATGCAGTATTCCAATTTAACTTTTCCGTATCTGTTGCAAATCTATGGGTTGTATCTTCTGTTATCATAGTAGCCAGATGATTAGCAGGATGCACATAATTATTTGCATTAGCAGCAATACCATCTAATTTAGACTTATCAGCTTTAGACATTTTACCATCAACACTTGAAGTTGCAAGAGGTATTGAATTTGCTGATATAGGTATCCATGCACTTCCATTATATCTATAAGTAATGTCTGTATCTTTTGTATTCGCTGTCCATCCATCATCAGGTGTTGGATAAGTTGTTGCTATATCAGCATAAGTCGCTACAGATTCCTTCCAATCCATATTACTAACAACCTGGCTTATTTTATTATCAACTTCATTCCTTGTATATTTATCATCCCAATTAGGCTTGTTAGTATTAATTGTATTTGTTAGTGTATTTTCTGCGGCTTTAGCACGAGTAATTTCAGAATTAAGATTATTGGTTATGGTGTTCTCTGCGTTCGTAGCTCTTGTTACTTCGGAGTTAAGATTAGCTGTCAAAGTACCTTCAGATGATTTAGCTCTATTTACTTCTGAATTAATGTTATTATTTAAAGAGTTTTCCGCTGCTGTTGCTCTATTAACTTCATTAGTTAAATTATTAGTTAATATATTTTCTGAACCTTTTGCTCTTGATATTTCTGAACTTAGATTATCAGTCAGAACTTTTTCAGCGCCTATAGCTCTATTAATTTCATTATTAAGATTTTCTTGAGTTTCAACAACTGCATCTTGAAGATTATTAATATCTCCTGCTTCAACTTGATCTCCTGATGTTTCATAGCTTATATAAATCGGACTTACATTAGAATAAATTTTAATTATTGTTTTCCATGGAGTTAATGATGGAGTTGATGTAAAATATGCTTCAATCTTATTTCCTGTAAGTTTACTTCCTGTATAAACATTCAATGTCTTTAGATTTACATTATCATGTTGTAGCTCTGATTCATAAACGCCATTTAATACTTCAACAACTTCCTCAATTACATATATGTTATTTTCAAGTTTATTGAGTTTCTCATAGAATTTAGTTACATTCAACTCACATCACCCCCAAATTTACATTTCCCATTACTGCAATTTCTTCATCAGCTAAATTAATGTTTGATGTTGTACCATTAATTTTCAAATCAGAGTAATCCATGACTCCTTCAGTACTTAATAATATTTTTCCTATCTTTGCTATACTTATATATGAAGCATTGAATGAAATACTTTGTAAATGCTCTAGTACCAACGTCTTAAAAGTTGTTTGTATTATTCCAAGATTAAATCCATTATTTATACTCACATTTGCAGTTATATTTATTGCTTTTTCAATCGCTGAAACAACTGTCACAGTTGCCCCAATCGGTGCTTGCCCTTCACCCATTCCATCAACAGGATCAATATAGTTTTTTACACTATCTACTAATGTTTTATCTGCTCCAGTCTTATTAGAATTTATAATAACAACTTTTACAGTCCCGTTTCCTGCCCAAAGTGGTACAACTCTTGCATCTCCTACACCTGTTACCTCTAATGCCCAATTTTTATAGTGATATTTATTTCCAGACGTTGCAGGAGTCTGAATTTTGGCATAATATCTTTTTCTTAACTCTTCATCTGTCTCCTCATTATATCCATTAGAAATAGATTCTTTATTAATCACTTTTTGAAGTCCTGAAAGTGTCTTTGGAAAATATTTAATAGCCCCAACCAGTATATTGCCTACTTCACCGTATTTCACACATTTTACTGAAACATCTATACTCCCACTTTCAGGTACAACCAATGTTTCTGTAAATTCAAAGCTAACACTATCACTAGCTACGAGTTCACCTTTATTTATAAGGGAACCGACTACTCCAGTAATTGTAACTTTCCCAATAGATTGAGTTGTTAATTTACGCGTTAATCCAACATCTTTTACTACTTTATCAAGATCTTTTCCAGTAGCTGTTTCTGCAAATCTCTTATCTAATACGCCTTCAATTTCCGTATATGCGCCCTCAAGTTCAATTGCAACTGGCATCTCCGCATCATACATAAATTCACCCTCAGACTTATTGTACGAATCATTTATATTGGTTAATAGTCTAGCTTGTATAACATCTCTGCTATCGCTCATTTTCTATCTCACCACACTTTCTGTGCTTGTGCCATAAATACTAATAACATCAAAAGTGCAATTAAGTAACCTTTTATCTTTCTTAAACACAAAATTATTTACAGCTTTTATATCAGAATTTCTTAATAATGCTTCTGTAATTATAATTTGAATTTGTGCTTGCTTATAAGCTAAAGGATAATCGCTTGTTATTAAATCCAAGAGCGAATCAACACCGTATTTTTCAGTATTGTTTGTATTATATATTTTGTATTTGTTTTTATCTGTTCTAATAGTTTTTTGAATCCATTGCTTTAAAGCCTCGTACTTACTTATTGTTTCTACCCTTCCGTCTTTAACATAAAAATCTCCTGTTTCAAAATTGAAACATGGAGATTTACCTTTACTACTTATTAAATTTGTATCATCTAATTTGTCTATTGTATTAACTCCCTCTTGATTAGGAAACAAAACTATATCACCTCTTTTACACTTTCTTTACTGCAACATAAGCATGACCATTTGAAATGGGAATACATAAAACACTATCCCCATTATTTAGTTCTCTTGTTATAATAAAATTTTTAGATTCACCTTCAATTTCTATAGTTCCAGTTATTTTTCTTAGATCCTCACATACATAGAGAGGAGTATGATCATCATTTTCTATAAATATAGCTGCCCCTCCAAATAAAGATACCTTCATAGGATTCAATGAAATTATTTTGCCTATTTTAGCTTCATCTGGATCTTTATTATCTCTTTCCCTAAATAATTTCATAATTCCAACATCATATCTATCCATTTTTCACCTACCAAACAACTGTAATACTTGCCTTATGCAATCCATTTTGTAATTTATGATTTGCATTTTTTATTTTATAGTACCCATTCAATCTACTTCCTGCTTGCAAATAAATCATTCTATTAGGCTTTATTAAATCTCCATCTTTAAGTGCTATCATATCATTTAAAGTAGCTGAATATTCTATTTTATTGCTATTTACTAAAGCATTATTGGCAATATTTTGAGCTTGTGCAATATTTTTATCGTCTACATTGAAATTATCACTTAAAACTCCATAGAATCCTTGTTGACTTGTATCTTCTGCTGTAGCTTCTACTTTTGCATTATCATCATTTCCGCTTGTTACAGTTATCCTATTTTTCATTTTCTCCATTGACATATCTATATCTATTTGCTTAGGCAAAATTATTTTAGGATTAATTTTCATTTCTGAAAGCTTTCTAATATATAAAATATTGCCTTCTATTTCTTTAAAGTATGTTGCTCCCTGGTCATTCTTAGCCTGTTCTAAAATATCGTCTATTATTTTATCCATAGTAGTATTCGAATAAGTTTTGCTTATAGTAGTTGGCATGTCTGCTATTATACAGATTAAATAAGCTTCATTAGCTAAGGATCTTATAGCATCATCTGCCCTCATATTATAAAATTGTTTGACCGATATTTTATTATTCTTAAGATAATAACTATAGTCCTGACATGTATAACTCCATATCCATCTTTTTTTAATTGGATGAAATGCAATTCCTCTAAAAATTTCTAAGGAGTCATTAAATAGCTGCACAACTGTTCCAGTAGGAATTTCTTTTATACTATCAAAAGTTAATTGACTCCCCAAGTTATCTGTATCTCCACCCCACGAAACAGTATTGCCATCATTAAAAATATCTTGATTATTAACAATAAGCTTATACACATTATCACCTAACTTTCAATTAAAGCTCCATCATCATCAAATGTATATTTAACTCCATCTATTGTCGCAGATCCACTAAAATACATTGCTCCATCAGAACCAAAATAATACCATTTATTTTTATATTGAATCCATTCATTTCTAGCCATAGCGCAACTATCTTTAAAATAATACCAATAAGCACCATCTTGAAGCCAACTATTTTGTTGTGCATAGCCATCTGTTCTAAAATTATACCATTCATTGTTTATAAGCTGCCAATTCCCCATATAATAACTTCCATTTGCATCATATACGTACCACCATCCAGTATTATCTTGTTGCCATCCTACTGTGCTAGTTTGCGTAATAATAGTATTATAATCTCGCCATTGCTTAAGATCTAAGCTATATTCATAATCGCCATTTTTCATTATTGAATGCTCAAATTTTTCAACGCTAAAAGAATCATTTACATAATATCCATCAGGAGTACTTATTACCACTCGAATAGGTTCAGCATTAGTTTTAGCATTTTCAATTAAATCGATTATTTCCTTTGCATTAACTTTACTTTTAGAGAAATAATACTTACTTGCATATCTTGGAAGCCAATCACTCCAGGAACTTTTAATTAATCCTTTTTTCTCAATAAAGTTATATGGTATATCCCAATAAGTTTCAAACTCCTCATTCTTGCTATCACTAGAAAAGGAAGGTAACTTAGGTGGAATCGTTGGAAATTGTAATACTTTTGTTCTATTATAATCACTAACATAAATATTATAATTACTCATTTATTACCTTCCTTTCTATGAATTAACCATTTGATAATAAAGTTTATTGTAAATATGCTGACCTAATATATCTGCATATTCCTCATTTCCTATTAAATTACCTTGAACAATTAATTGTACAATAAATGGTTGACTACTATTATTCAATATCTTATCTGTTTGACCTGCCGGAATAACTTTCGATCCACTTGGCAGTATTGCCATTTCTCCATTTCCAAACTCATTCATTCTAGTAGGGCCACCAGGCCAATAATGTGTTCCTGTTGCATTCATAGGCGTTCTTGTATACACTGGATCTCCGCTTCCATTTGTTACGGATGTAACTGTTTCTGTTGCTGTTACATTAACTTTAGAGCCATCTAATCCAAGAAACTTCTTAAGTTTTCCCCATGCATTTTCTGCCCATTCACAAATATCTTTAAAGTGTTTTACAACTTCATATATTGCAAATCCTAAACCAGCTATTGCAATGGTTACAACTCCAATTGGATTTGCATCCATTGCCACATTTAACAGCCATTGTGCTGCTTCCCAGGCACTTGTAGCATTTTGTATCCCCCAAATCATAAGTTCTATTGTTCCCCATGCACTAGTTGCAAATGTTGTAATTCCAATCCAAGTATTAACTCCAACGATAGCTAACTGCCATGCAGCGATTGCTCCAACTATACTATATACAACTGGTTCAATTGTTGGCCAATTGTCATTTACAAAATTAACTACTCCTGTAGCTCCATCAATTATTCCAGAAATAGCATCACTTACAGAATCCCAATTATCAGGTGTTATAGCTGAAAATGATGGTACAACACTATTATAAATGGTGCTTACCAAATTAGATGCAGAACCTATTAAATTACCAAGCGAAGGCACAATTTTGTCTATAATTGAACCTCCAACACTTAAAAAAGTATTAGTTACTCCACCTATATCTTCTTTTATTTCAGGAATATTACTTCTAAACCAATTTGCAAAATCATTTAAACGCGGTAGTACAGCATCCGAGATTGGAATTAATACGCTTGTTTGAATATTGCGTTTAATTCCCTCAAATGCACTACCTACATCGCTATATTTTATTTTGTTTATTTGTGCCAAAGCATCATATGTGTTGCTTATTTCTCCATCAACATTTCCTAAGCTTTCAATTACGTTTATACCTAAATCTTCAAATTGCGTTCCAAACAGTTCGACGCCTATTTGGCTTTGTTTTAAAGGGTCTTTCATATTTGATAAAGCTGCAATAACATCCTCAAAAGTATCTTTTGCGCTATCTCCGCCTTGAGCAAATTTAGCTGCTAAATCATCAGCATTAAATCCAAGCTGAGTGAATCCATCTTCTGTTGTTTTACTTCCATCAACAGCTCTTATAGAAAATTCTTTAACTGCATCTCCAACTTTGTCTAAATTAAAAGCACCTTCTTGTGATCCTGCTGAGAATACATTAAACATATCTTCAGCATTTAATCCAAGTTTTTTGAATTGCACACTATATTCATTGATAGAATCTAACATTTCTCCACTAAAATCTAATCCGCCTTGTTTCCCTTGTGCAATTAAATTAAATGCTTCATCACCATCTACTCCAAATTGTTTCATTAAAGTTGATGCTGATCTAACAGATTCATTTACCTCATATCCAAAAGTATCTTTTAATGCTATTGCATTTTCAGTTAGTCCTTTTAAATCATCACCAGTATATCCAGTTTGCTCTCCTACTGCTTTTAATGCTTCGCCTATCTCTTCGAAATTCTCTCCAAAATTATCATTGTATATATCTAGCATGACATTTTTCATTCTATCCATGCCAGTTTCAGCAAGTCCACTAGATGTCATAACTCCATTTAGAGATTTTTGAAGCTCATTTCCGAAAGTAACAGTTTCAACTATACCATCTTTCATGCTCTCCCATATATCCATACCAGCACCAAAGCCGATTCCCCTAAGCATAGAGTCTTTAACAATACTAAAAGCTTCACTAACTGTTTTTTTCATTTTAACAGCCTGATCTTCTGTATCCTTCATACCAGACTTAAATCCTTGAGTATTTTTAGCAACATTCTGAATAGTGTCACTAAAATTATCTTTCAAATTTAATATGGTATTAATTACTTTAGATGCCAAATTATCACCTCCACATTAATTTTTGGGTGGTTTAGCATTCGTTAATTCATTTTTATAAATAACATATTCCATTAAAAGCTCTTTTTGAGTTTTAGGTAAACTCCATAAATATTCGAGGGAATGACCACATTCAAAGAAATAACCTAACCAAAATAATGGTCCTATCTCTCCTTTGCCATTCCCCCTTATTAGTTTTTTAATTTTTCTTTAGTCTTTTTACCATCTCCAAAAGTTTCCTTTATCTTTTTAGCTATTCCAGCTAAATTTTCAACTCCAAAAGCCTTTACTGGTGCATCTAAAGGATCTTTTATTCCCCAAGCTTTATGCAATTCTGGATTTTGTAAAAATGGACAAGAAAAATAAATGAATTCTTTAGACGCATTGATCAATAATTTATAATCTGTACCGATTATCTCTTCATTTTTATTCATCTTAATTGCATTTGCCTGAGCATCTAAATACTCTAAAAGATTATCTTCTGTAGGTCTTATAAAGCTTATAGGTCCATATCCTTCTATCTCTATATCCGCTTCTTTCCTTATTCCTTCACTTTTCTCTAATCCCTTTTTAATAAAATCCTCTAATGACATTTTGTTCATAATATTCCTCCAAAATTTTATTTTAAAATTGAAAAGATGCTTAATTATAAGCATCTTAATATTAAATAGTTTCAATAGCATCGAAGTCTCCAAAGTTAAACGGAAACTCTTCTTCAATTATTTTTTTAGATTCAAACCCAGCAAGTAAGAATTCAGTTATTACTACTCCCTCTATACTTGCTTTTTCACTTTTTCCTGTTGCTTTATCAGTTAAACTTGATATTAATTTTATATCTGGCATAACTCCACTTTTATATGCATCAGCACAAATCTTCCATATTGTACTATCAACTTTTTTTACTGTAAGCGTACCTTCTCCTGACCACCCATTATATCTGCTATATGTTGCATTATCTCCACAAAACTCAACCGTTTCAAAATTCCCCTTTACTTTAGCTTCAATCTTACTTAAATTAGCCAAAAGCTGTCCATTAAACCACAGATTACCACTGCTGCCTGTCAAAACCTTATTAGCTAATGCTTGATTTCCCATGTTTATTTCCTCCTCTCTAAGCTAAATTAATTGCAAAGTCTAAATCGACCATGCTTTGTAATATTTTTACATTAGCATTAATAAATAAACTTCTCTTAAATGTATTTTTTCTAACTTGGATATCTGTCCAATCTTTAGCCTCATTTGTGCCTGCCGCTATCCATGCTGCTCTTTGTTCTTCAACATTTATATCACTTTTATTTTCATATTCTTCATCTAATACGTCTGTTCCATTAGCTGATAATTTTTTAAAATAGCCATTAACTGCTGAAATAAATAAAATTTGATTATCATATTTATTCTTATATCCACCACCAAGATAATCCTCTTTAAATGTAGTTGAAATATCATCTTGCATAAGATCCATTGCTTCAACTACTTCTATCTCTTTCATATCTTCTGTAGCTGATTTCCCATTTGTAGTAGTTAAACTGTTAATTCCACGTGCAATTCTAACATCTGCACCATCATTAATTAAAATAAACTTCCCTGCACCTAGAGCCTCATTTCTATCATCAACCTCTGAAACCTTACTAAGATTTGTACATCTAAAGTTATTGCATCCTTGTGTAATATTACATTTTGCTAAAATTCCAATAAGACTTGGACAATATTTTTCTCCTGTTTGTTCACCCCTGCTATCACTAAAAGTTATCTTTGTATTAACAAAATTAACTATATGCTTTTCATCTGGTGAAGTTACATTGTATACTACCGCTTTATAAGTTCTTTTATTAGCAACTTGCGATTTTATCCAACTTGATAAGGTTGTAAAATCTTCTGTTACACCATCTGCCATTGTTATCCATCCTGTTTTTACATTCTCGATAACAATTTTTAATGCATCAGAAATAGTTGCTGTATTCCCAATTTTCACTACACAAGCCTTATATGGGGCAAATGTAAATATATCTTTTAAATATTGTAAGTTACCTTCTGTGTATAATTCCTTATCAGTGTCTATCTCAGTTATATCGGAATATTCTTTATAATTGAACATTGCACTTGTATCATCTTTAACTATTAATATTGCATAACCTCTTTCACTTCTCTCAGGAAGCGAAGCCGCTTTTTGACTGAATGATACATCAATATTTGGCATTGTAACTGTCATATCATCACTCCTATTCTTCTAAATTTAAGTTGAAGTTTAATTCTTCTATTGGTTCTAAGTTAGAATCATCATATATTTCCTCAAGAGAATATAAATCAAAACTGCATTGAAGTACTGTATCAACTACCTCACATTCAACTTCTCCATCTTCAACAAGTGGCATATAAAACGTATCAGTAACCTTTACATCTTCTAAAAATGTATTTTCCAATATATCTTGCATTTCTATGTTGTCATTTCTATATCTATCCTTATTTTCAGCATAAAAATAAACCCTAACTGTTAGGGTTCTTTCTTTCAAATTACTATTAGACTTTCCAGTTCTAGAATTGTCAAAGATTAGTCTTATAGATGGCCTTGGTATTCCATCTGTAAAATCTATTGCTGTAGGTTTAACTCCTTCAAATTTAGTACCTTTTAGTGCATTAATAATAGTATTATTAATTGCTGTTCTTATTTCATTCAACGTTACCATATAAACTTAACCTTTCAACTTATTTACTAATAAAGTCTTTACTATTTCTTCTACAAATTCTTCATTATCTTTAAAATATTGTTCTTCAAATTCTTTCTGAGTATCTTCGAAAATATGTTTTCCATCTACCCAACCAACTTCTTTCCCATCTTTAGTTACTTGCCTATGACCTTTCTCTATTAAATGTGCATGTGGAGCTGTAGAATAAGTTCTTATAGATAGGTTACCATTATAATAATAAACCTTTCCTCGTTTAATAGATTTAAAGTATTTACCTGTTTCCTTCTTTACCTTTTGTCTTGCCTTTTTAGATGTGTTTTTTCTTAACTTAGTACCTTCTTTTCTAATAAATTTCTTAGATTCTTTAGGCATTGTATCATTAGCAACCTCTAACATTTGCTTTTGAAATGAATCTAACTCTTTAAAATTAAAACCATCATCCATCTTCTTGCACCCCCAAGTCCTTTGGGCTTTGTATAACTAACGTACACATAATCTCTATAGCATCTTTATATTTGTAATTTGGCTGAAAGAAATTAATATCATACTTTAATCCTTTATACATAAAATACATATCATTAGATAAATTAGGTATAGATTTATCTCTAACAGTAATTTTATGAGTTATTTTTGCATAAATAGTATCACCTTGGCCAGTTGTCAAACTTCCACCTGTAGGAATTATTTCACTCCAAACAGATTTTATCTTATCAAAATGATAATCTTCTTCATGAAATTCATTTTCGAATTTAATTTTTCCATAAACATCTATTCTATTATTTAATCTATCAGCTAGCTTATCCATCTAATTCCCCTAAGTTTTCTTGAAGTTTTATACTCAAATAAACACTATCATTATTATCATCTCTACTATCATATAAAGTTTTAATAGCCTTTAATAATAATAACTTATGTGATGGGTTTTCATCACTATATTCTGCAAATCCATCTGTAATATACTTCTTTCCAACTTCAATGAATAGTTTAATTAATTCATCATCATCATCAAAATCTACTCTTAAAAAACTCTTTATTGTTGATAAATCCATATTACCTCCCCCTGAAGGAAGGGCATTAAGCCCTAAAATTAAGCTGATGCTCCAACTGCTAATTCTCCATATATATAACACTTATCAGAGCTATCACATTGTACTACATCAATAAATTCAATAAGTCTCGCAATAGTAGTATTACTCATAAATCCTGCTTCACTTGAAGTTGCAAATGCTATTTGACCATTTAAATCTACAAAACATACTGCACAACTTAAATTTCCATAAATAATAGGAGCTTTACCACTCGCAGTTGGCAACATTGTATTAGAATAAACTACTACTGGGTAACCTTTAAACAACTTTTGAGTTGGATTTGCTGGATTTGGCTGTAATATTGGTCTTCCAAAAGAATCTAAAGCAGCATCAAGAACGTCAAATCCATCTTGATTAGTAACTATAACAGTTCCAAATAATACTCCTGGATCTAAATCTTTATTTATAGATGATTTTAATGCCTTCCAATCAGCAATAGTTTTTACTGTCTTATTAGATTTTAACGCTGCTAAACCCATAGTATTTTCTGTCACAACAGCTTTTCTTGCAAATACATCTACTACATAATTAATTAAAGCGTTGTCTGTTAGAGATAATAGTGTATTTGATAATTTTATGAATGCCGCCTTTTCTTGTAATGAGAATTTTACATTTTTAAATTTGATTTCATCCTCATCTTCTCCATCTGTACAATCAGCAAAATCTACTAATCCTGATACAGTCTCAAAGTTTTCAACCGGGAAAGATCCCGTCAATGCTCCAACAGGCATGTACCCCAATACATCTCTTAAAGATTTATATTGTCTTATCTTCTTTTGAATTAAAGTTCTTATATCCTGAGGTAATATATAGCCTTCTCCATTTGTACCTTCTGGAGTAGTTGTAGTTGGTAATATCAATGCATTTTCAGCTTCTGTTAGCTTTTTACCTGTAACCTTCTTTATCATTGCTCTTATCATATTTGCATTTTCTTTTGTTTTATTTTTAGAATCTTTTGCTGAGCCTTCTTCTGGCTCTTTTTCTGCTTCTGCTTGTGCAGCTAATATTGCTTCTTCTTCTTGCTCAAGTTCCTCTTGAACTTCAATAGCAGCTTTTAATGTTCTAACCTCTTCCATCTTGTTTTTAGCATCTTCAACTTTGTTATTATCTAATAACACTTGAGCCTCATTCTTTAATTTTTCTAAGCTATTTTTCATTGCTATACTTTTTTTCATTTAATACACTTCCTTATCTGAAATTTTTAGTACAAAAAAACTACATATCAAGCAACTCAAGCTCAATTTGTAGTTTATTTTTTAACTCACTATCTAGTTTTAGGTGTTCGTCACGATCACCTTTTTGAATTTTATCTTTTATTTCCTCTGGTATGTTTCTATAGTTTTTAAAATTATTAAAATCTATTTTGGCAACTGCTTTGTTTTCTTCAATTACCTTAACATTAAAATATTTCTCAGCTTCATTTGCTGGTAACCAAGTCTCTTTATCCATTAAATCTTTTATAGTTTCTATATCAATGCCATCTTTTAGCTTAGTTTTATATACATTTTCAATTCCTATTTGAATAGTGTCTAAATCATCAGCCATTTTTCTCATATCTGTTGAATTTCCCCATACTATGTTGCTTGGTTTATGAATCATCAGGTATGAATTGTTTGGCATTATTATTTCATCAGCTGCCATGCAAATAACACTAGCTATTGATGCTGCCATCCCATCTATATGACATTTTTTCTTTCCAGTTGCTCTATTTAACATATTATATATAGCAAGTCCAGCAAATACAGAACCTCCACCACTATTTATATAAATATTTAAATCTTTTCCTTGTGCTTCATTAAGTGCTTCAACCACATCTTGTGGGCAAGTATCTGTATCACACCACTTTTCCCACTCATCGCCAACTATATCTCCATAAAAATATATATCTGCACTAGTATCTGTTGAATTTTTAACTTTTAGATAACTTAACCTACTCACTATTACCGCCACCTTTGTCGTATTGTTTTCCTAAATCTTTTAAGAAAATACTTGCGCCATTACCTACAATTAACTGATCTGTTCCCTCTATATAAGATAAATTTTCTTTTTTTCTTACTTCAGCTATAGTCATATAAGAATTATTTATGCCTGCAACATAAGATGCTGTCCTACTAGCTAAATCGCTTCTTAAAATGCTATCAACATTAAACTGCCAGTAATAACCTTCCTTATCTTGCTCATCCTCAGTAAGTAATTTATAATCCATTTCCTGCTCATAAGTAGTCAAAGTATTTTGCAACGTATCACTATAGAATGCTTTATTCTGTTGCTCTATGTTGTTGTAAGTGCTTTTCTCCATATCATTAAGCTGAAATCCCTTGACTCCAAATGCATTAGCAATATGTCTTGTTGTTAGCCCTTGCAATTGAAAGAACTGACTATTGACTAATTTAGTTTCTAATTGCTCAACCTTAAAATCGGTTGGAATAGGTACAACCTTACCAGCATTTTTAGCTCCACCCATATCAGCGAATTTCTTTTTAATCTTCTGTTGTTTTGCATCATTCAAATCACCAATATATTGAACAATTATCGGGTCCATTAATCCATTTTTATACCTGTCTTTTAAGATTTTATTAGAATATTGCTCATTTGCTATTACATCAGAAATATATTTTTTAATGCTCGTGCCTTTCAACCCATCCATGCTAAAGTTTTTAAAATGCACTATATTATCACTTGTATATAGTAATTCTCCTTTTTTACTATCTGAATATAAATAATAAACTGCATTTTTCTTATCTAATATTCCTGTATTATCTACTATAATTTGAACTCTTGTACTATCTAACAAATATAAAGCTGTTATATTCCCCTTAATATCATTCCCCATTACCCAAAATGAATTACCATGCTCTAATCTTTGGAATTCTGTTGCCCACAAAAAATCGTGCGCGTTAGTAAATGGATTTGGTCTTTTCTTTAAAAGCTTATATAAGTTATGGTCAACTGCCTTATTTGCACCTTTTTCAGTTTCTTGCATTAACTTAATTGGTAATTTTGCAATTGCATTGCATCTTATTTGCATACATGCATAATACGATGCACTTGTTAATTTAGAGTTAGAAATTTCTTCTATGCTTGTATGAAAAAAGCTTTCTAACTGTTCTAGCGTTGGATTAGTTCCTATTGTTTCAACTTCGGATATTGATTGATTTTTAAAAGTATTCTTTATTTTACTTATAACTCCCATTTGCTTTATCACCTCCTTACCATTCATCTTTCTCTAGCCACTCATCTGTATCAGTTATGTCTATAAATTCATGATATAGTGCTAATTTAAAGGCACATAATAGAGCATCAACTGGGTCAATTCTTTTTGTTGTAGCATCTTTATCAATTTTTATAAGACCATTATTAGTTTTTATTACTGCATTACTCATTGCGTAATTTAATAATGGATTATTAGTATAAATAACATTTCCACAATAAATCTGCTCTCTAAATCCTTGTGTAGATTCATTCAAAGATTTATGACTTTGGAATACTTCTTCAACTACATACCCCTCATTGCTTAAATCAATCATCATTTTGCTTGCATTTGCTGGATCAAAACATAATGTTTCTATTCTCCAGTTATTTTTCTTACAAGTTTCTAATACATAATCCATAACTTGTTGCTGATCTACTATTTCAGTATTAGTTATAGTTAAATAACCAGACCTTTCCCATGAATCATAAGGAACTTTATCTACTGCCATCCTTTCCCTTAGTTTTGTTCGATTAGGTATAAAAGAATGACTAAAACAAACGTATTTTACTATTTTCTTACCACTAGAATCTAACTCATCACTTAAAATAGGTATAATAAAAGCCACCGAAGTTAAATCTATCTTCGCTGACATATCAAATCCAACATATACTACCCTATTTCTTAGATCATAAGGTATCTCTTTTACTTCGCATTTCTTCCATTTAGCCATATTCATATAGCCATTTTCCTTGGCTTGCACCCATTTATTAAGGCATTTTGTTAGAAATGCAATCATCTTTTCAGGAATTTCTTTGGCGATTTTATACTCTCCACGTATTTTTTTAATACCTGCATCATATGTCATTCTAATTGGATTCGCTTTTTTCCAACTTTCCTCATCCTCAATGTCATCATCTTCATCTATTTCACATATATCAATAAAATATTCTTCATTATCAATATCGACATTCGGATCTAGTATCTTCGAGCAATAAGTATACTCTTGAGTAAAACATGGGTAAGTTAAATCAACTCCAGCAGTAGTAATAATCATTAATAAACTTTCTTTAGTATTACCGCCTAACCCTAGGTCATAAAACTCAGTTGTCTTGTGCTGATGATATTCATCTAATACCAGTAAAGCTGGATTGCTTCCATCCCCTTCTTTACCGTCTTGTTTGTTAAGCGGTTTTAAGCTGCTAGTAGTTTTTACATGCTGTATACTGTTCTTTGTTATTTTAAATTTGCCTCTTAGTGGAGACCCCTTTAACATATTCTTGCACTCATTGAATATAACTTCTGATTGTTCTCTTTTTACTCCAGCACAATAACACTCATAAATTTCCTTATTCTTAGTAGCCCTCGTAGACATTTCATAGAGTGTTACTCCAGCTTCCATTTGTGACTTAGCATTTTTTCTAGCCACTTCTATAAAAGATTTTGTAAATCTCCTTAAATATGTTTCTTTATGCTCCCATCCATAAATCTGACATAAGCAAAACTTTTGCCACGTATTTAAAGTTATAAATTGTCCTGCTAATACACCCTTGCTATGCTTTAAATATCCAAACCATTTAACAATCTTATTAGCTTCTTCTTCATTCCAGTAATACTCAAATGGTGTACTTAATATATTTAATTCAGAATTTTTTATATCATTTAAAAATCTTAAACATGCCCATTTATGCTTTTTACCACTTGGGATTATATCATTTAAACAATCATTAGAATATTTAATTAGTTCTTCTTTAATAGTCACTAAATATCACCGAACTCATCTGTAATATCTTCTTGCTGCTTACTAGTTTTAACTGTAGCAACTTTTAATCTACTATCAATAGTCATTCCACAAAGTGAAGCAAACTTTCTCATCTCTTCTGCATAGTTTTTTTGAATTTTAATTAATGGATTTTCAACTGTTATGATACCTGACTTTGTCATTTTCTTTGATATTAGGGGCTTATCCTGCAATTCAGATGTTGCTTTTAGATACAACGAATATGAATTACAATATCCACCTAAATTATTCAAATCTAGATTTCCAAGTATATCAATTTTATCAATCTCCTTAACAACTCTTCTAAATTCTTTTTTTGCAATATCATCGATAAGCCAAGAAGGTGCTTTTTTCAATTGCTCTTTCCCTAATACCAGCATTTCTTCTTGCTGTTCCTTCTGGACTTTTTCCTCATTAGTTAAATGCTTCTTTTGCATTTCTAATGACTTCCTTCCCCTTGGCATTTTTTACACCTTCTTTCATTTCAAATTTTACTTTTTAAATTTTTTATTGGGATTTTTGAGAAATGAAAGCTGGGGGTGCGGTCTAGAAATTTATCTTAAAAACATTTCGGGCATCCCCCTATGCTATTATTCCTCTATATCAAATTCTTTTTTAAATCTATCTACTAACTCATTTAATTCATTAATAACCTCATTATATTCACCACTCTCCATCCTATTATGGATAACTCTATGATTACTTTCCGTCAGATATATAAGATTATCTAGAGCAAATCTCTTTTCCCATTCTCTTTTAATAGGCACAATATGATGGACTGTTTGACCATACTCTAATTTATTTGAGACATAATAACTATAAATATCAATATATTCATATAACTCTTTTGCTTTATCTTTGATCTTATTCCACTGATCACTTGAGTAGAATTTCTTCTCTTTGCTATTAATTTTGTCTTTATCATATTCTTTATATCTCTTTTGAGAGCAGTTACATTTAGATCCTGTTTGTATTCTCTTACCACACCTACTGCATCTTTTACATATCATCACTCATTCCATTCTTTCATAAGTTTTTTTCTCTCATCTGCTTCCTCTTTCTTAAGCTCCAATAATGCTTTATCTATTTCGGCTCTTGTAGGGTTATCCTTCCATCGTCCTTGCTTTCTATTGATTAGCCAGAACTTAATTGCCTGAACATCTGCTGGTATCTCTTTTGTTACTTCAACTGTACCTAAGTTTTCTTTCTGACATTTGTTGCCTCTATCGTCATAATAAATGTCTTTTAATTTAACTGCTACAGTCTCTTTGACTTCATATCCAGTAGCCTTTTTATATAATGCATTTTCAACTTTGAAATCAGCCTGATTTTTGCCCCTTTTTAAACTTTCTAAAATGTCTAAATGATCTCTTTTATAGTTCTCTAAGGTCGCTCTACTTATGCCTAAATTATAAGCGATTTGCGTTTCAGATAATCCCATAGACGCCCATAATTCAACGTCTGCCAGTTTTTCTTTAACTTCATTCCATTTGCTTTTTGCCATGTGAAAACACCTCCTTTCCATTTAGACAATCATGATTTTAAATGCCTTGATTTTCGGTGTATTTCCCAACTTTTAAAACCTCACCTTTTTTTATATTTTTTATGGTCTACTGCAAATGTAGTTAAAGCATTGATAATACTAGCCTTATATCTATTTTTCTATTTATCAGTTAATAGGTAATAACATGGAGGATTACTGATATCTTTTTTAAGGCACATATATTAGTAGATATTTTTTCAAACCACGTCAAATAAGTACCAGTTTATTTTTTACGCATTATATATCTTCATCAGCAATTTTAGCTGCATCCTCTTTCATCTTTTCTTTAATACCTAGGTACCGTTTTGTTTCTTCTATTGATTGATGATTTAATGCAATTCTAACTTTTTCTAAATCTCCACCAGATCTTTCATATATTCTTGTAGCATAAGTTTTTCTAGGACTATGACCACTTATATGTTTTAATCCAATAACTTTTCCAACCTCAGTAAGTATCAAGCTATATGATTTTTGTTCTATTGGTTCAATGCCACTTTTAGATTTATTTGAAGGGAATGCATATTCTGCTCTTTTTTTACCTTTGATATAGTCTCTTAAATATTTCTCTAAGTTGTTGCCAATATATACTTTTCGCTTTTCAGGCTTCTTTCGGTTAGGATATCTATTTAAATTAGCGAGCCATTGGTTGTATTGTTTGGATTCCTGAATTAAAAAATATCCATTTTCTAGCGCATCTTTTATTTCTCCTATTGTAAGTTCAACTAGATCCTGCATTCTATAGCCTGTAGCTCTAGCTAATATAAATAATATTAAATTTCTTTCAGAATACCTTTTACTATATTCAATTAACGCTTCCTTAAATCTCTCATACTTATTTTGTGGTATTGGTGCTGCTGTACCTTTTTCCCAATCTCTTACTCGTTCCATCATTATTTCACCTGCTTTATCGCTCCTTTGTGTCTTGTATATGAACTATGAGACATCAACTCTCTTATATCATGTTCACTTAGTTTCTCACTTTTCTTTTTATTATTCATTTTCATAAGTTTTTTATAATTTCCAATATCGGTTTCTCTCAAGACATCTTTTACCCTCATAAACTCCCTCCTAAAATGCAATTAAAAAGAGCTGCTATATTATTGCTAATATAACAACTCGTCTTTTCTATAACCACTTCTAATTATCTTTCGATTTATTTCTTTTTCACTATTTTCATTTGCGAATCTTCTTGGAGTGTCATATGTAATTATTGGTGCTACATTTCTATCAACTACTAAGTCTCCATCAGCAGTAGTTTTATAAATAGATCTGTTCTTTTTAATAAATGTTGCATCACTCATGTATTTTTTGGATTCATATTTTGTTATTCTATCTATTTCTTTATCTCTAATTTTATTAGCTAAATGTGAGTTTCTAAAATCTTTTAAATTGCGTTCTATGCACTTCCTGACAGTTTCAGGTTTACAGTTTAAAATATTAGATATTTGACATGCTCCATAACCTTTTAGATATAATTCTTTTACTCTGGCTTTATCTAACATAATGTAACCCCCTAAAAATAAATATAATTATTCCATACCAAAAACGTGACATTTTTCACTTAAAAAAGCTAAATGAGAAATATAAAATTATTTTTATGTTTATTACTTATTTATGTACATATCTTACCATTAGTTCAATTACAAATGTGAGAAATTTTCGAGAAATTTTTGATACAAAAAAAGAACAAAATTAATACAAAATCGTAACAAAAAAGTGCCATAATTATGACACTTTTATTCTATAAACCCTTTTGAAATTGTTCTTAACGCTTTGTTTATACTGTAATCTATTTGTCTCTTTGATCTATCTAATTCCCTTGCAACTTTCTTCTTTTCTTTGCCCTGTATATAAATAAGACTAATAACGTTATAATCTTTTTCTGGAAGTAGCCTTAATATATTATCTATTTTCTTATTCTCTAACTCTAATTTTTTTATATCTAATTTTAGTTTTTTGATTCTTTCATCATCTTCTTCAATTCCATTTATAATTAAATTTTCTATTTCAATATTCTTGTTATCTATCTTACAAATTCTTTCTCTATATAATTCAAATTGATTTTTTATTTCTCCCATTTATATCACCTATCCCTTATAAAATATGGTATAATTTAGATAGGTTGATTAGAGAATATGGTCGATTGCAATTAACGATATTCTCTATAGCAAGGTGTTCGTAATGAACACCTTTTTACTATTTCTTTTTCTCAATATCTAAATAAATATTTGAATATTGACTATTATTTCTGCCTCTATAAATACTGCTTTGATTTAAAATCCTATGATCGTTTTTAACGCTTTTTATAATTTTCTTAAGCTCTTCTTGTCCATCTTTGTCATCAACAAAAGTTACTCTTACTTTTAACATATTTTAATCCTCTTCCTGCTTTTCTTTCCATTCATTAAATGTTAGTAATCTTTCATCACTTTCTAGTCCACCGCTTTTTATAAATCTATGTTTATACTCTTCATACCTTCTTTTAATAATCGGCATTTCTTTTAATTTCTCTGGATTAAAAAAATAACCTGCTCCATATTCATGTATCATAATTTCCTCCATATTTCACAAACTTTTAGTATGACGTACTAATAAAATAAAATTTCTTCAAGATTTATATACTCTTCTGCATCACAAAGAGTAAAGGATGCATCTTCATCCCAAGCACCTTCATCGTGGTCATATTTATAGTAATAAACATTTCCATCTTCATCTAATAACGGATTAGTTACAGTATCATAGCATGGCGTTCCATTAGGCCAATATGTCTTAACTTCCTTTCCCATCATAGGACAGTATATCTCTCCCCATTCGTTCATATCGGATTTCCATTCTAGTTCTACATCTTCATCTATAAGCTTAATTCCCAATATAACGTATTCTTTATTTAATCCCATGCTTTCTGATTCATCTTTTAAGATGTAATTTATTTGTCTTAATATCTTTCTTCCAGTGAAATATGTTTCAGCACCCTCAATGGTTTCATATTTCTCTTGTAGATTAAATTCTTTAAGCATTAGAACGTCTCCAACTTGAAAACCTCTATCATCTTTTCTTAATTCAAAAGTCTTTTTGCCTTCTCTCACAGCATTAAAGTATTGTGGTAATATTTTCAATTCATGTATTTTACTCATTGCTCTTCCTCACCTTCAAAATAATACTCTTCTTCCAAGGCATCTTGTAGCTCATGATAACAAACTGAACACATCCCATCTGTCATATAGTTTTCTTCTTCCCAGTCACCACATTCGCTACATTTTGCATACTTAGTAAGCTCAACATCTTCCATAGAATCATATTCATCTGCAAGTTTCTTATTTTCTTCTATAAATCCATTGTAAATATCTTCTCTTAATCCCTTATTTTCTGTGGTTATAGCACATGGACATGCATGTTCCCAACATAAATTCCAATATCCGCAGCCATGCTCCAATTCTATTTTTTCAAATGCTTCTTTACTTAACATAGCTCTATCCCTCCTCTTAGTATTGCGAATTACCTTCTTGAATTTTTAGCACGTTCTTTTTCCCAAAAAACTTCTTCTTCAAGTTCTTTATCTTCATCTAATTCATAATCCTTACAAGTCCTATAACGTGGAATAGGTCTGTTTTTTAAAGAGCAATCCCTTCCGACTGCAACTGGCTTCATCCAATAACAACTATAGCAAAGAATAGGCTTATCTTTTTTATCCATTTAATACACCCTTTCTACACTTTGTGCATTATTTACTCTTCATTAATTGTTCAATTCTTTTATTAATATCCTCCCATTTCTTACGGTTCTTTCTATCAGCTTCAATAATATCTATAATTTCTTTTCTGTTTTTGGCTTTTGTTATATCTCCAGTATCAATTTTATTTATTTTCTCTGATCTATTTAATAATGCTGTAATTAAATAATGTCTAGCTGTTGAAATTCCACCATCTTTACTAATACAAAAATAAGCATTATTGCTGATAATACAGTCAACTAATTCCTCTTTGGTCATTTCATTTAGTAGTTTTCTAACCTCAATGTTTTTAGCACTCATTCCTTTTACTCCTTAACTCTACACTTTACGCACTATTACAATCAATTTTTATATTTATACCAATTATGATTTTTCTTTAATATCTCTAAATTTTTATTATGAATTGATACGTCTTTTTCAGTGGCTTGTCTAAATTCTTCTATATTTCCCTTAGTGATTGTTAATAGAATATCGTCACAATCTTCACTGACTGCATAACATACGAAATAATCATAATCTTCATAGAATTCGTTTTTACCAAAAGTTTCATGCATTACTTTAAAGAATTTCTCCATTTGATCTAATTGAATAGGTCTTAATACCAAAAATTCATTTGAATTTTCTTGTAGCTCAATGACTGCTATCTCTAATCCAGCTACTAATTTCCAATCATCTGTAGCATTTTCTTTAACTTTAGCAATTAATTGTTTTATCATGATCTCCCTCCATATATATTTTTTGCTTATAGCTCTTTATAAAATTTATCACTTACTGATCTTCCAAGAATTAATTCTAGTCCTTGCTTGCTTAACCAAAAGTAAATACATTCATCATTATTTGGATGATTAGTGCCTTTTTCAGCTAAGCCTTTTTGAACTAATTCATTCCAATCTTTATCTGTTTCCTGAGTAAAAAAATAATTTCTATATGGTTTATTTTTTCTTCCTATACCAACACAATGTCTCATTATATCTAATTGATATTGAGTTACATATTCTAATAAATTTTTGACTTCCGTATTTTCTCTGTTATATAAAGAGCAATATCCCTTTTGGCATCTATAAAATGCAACTGGCTCTTCATCTTCCTTAACTGGTTGCCTTATTCTTTTACACCTTGACGCTGATAACCATTTATCAGCATATTTTTTATAACTTCCACCATCTAACATAGGCAGGCCAGTTTCTCTACATGATGCTGCTGTATAAAATCCATATCCGTTTGCTACTAGTAAATCTTTTATATTATTACTCATAATTGTTACTCCTTCCCCCTATACTGCGGTCACATACCACACATCAAATATCTCTTCTGGTAACACATAGGTGCATGACTGCCAATTAGCTATTACTGGATTATAAAACTTTAATTTATTCTGCTTTTCTGATATATCAATTCTGTAGCTTTCGCCACTTTTTTTGCTAGTAATTATCACATTTTTATCATCTATTCCTTTTTCCCATGCTTCTAGGAATTTATATTCAATTCTTTTATCTATCTTAATATCCATATTTACACCTTATTTACTACAAGAGGATTGCTCCTCTTGCATATTTTTTTATTGCAGTAACCTTAACATTAACAATTCGTAACCCCTGCCAACGCTCCTAGTCCTGCAAGTACTTCAATTTACTATTTCTTTTATTTTTTTATAGAAAGATCTTCTTTTATCATCCGAAAATCCTTTTGTATATTCCTTAAAAATTTCTTCTAAAGTTTTATCAGGCTTTTCAAAATATGCTTTAACAACCTTATCTATAATTTCATTCTTATTCTCCATTCGCTCTACCTCCTTATAACATCTAGAGACCCAAATCTCTGAAATTGCCCTAACCATGCAAGTTTAGTAGTAGTTGTTTGACCATTACGATTCTTAGCTGTAATAACTTCCGCAATATTTTTATCTTCCGTTTCTTTGTTGTAATACTCATCTCTATAGAGAAAATGAATTACGTCTGCATCTTGTTCTATAGATCCTGATTCTCTTAAGTCAGATAAAATCGGTCTATGATCTGCTCTTTGTTCTGGAGCTCTTGATAACTGAGATAAAGCAATCATAGTAATATCTAATTCCTTAGCTAGTGCCTTAAGCTCTCTTGAAATATGCGATACCTCTTGCTCTCTACTTGATGTTTTCATTGTTGTTCTTATTAGCTGCAAATAATCTATTATTACAACATCTAAGCCCTTTTGAATTTTTAGCTTCCTGCATTTAGCTTTTATGTCGCTTAAAATAGTTGTTGTATCATCTAGAACTAATTTCCTTGCCATTAACTCATTAGCCCCAATAGAAATGTCCTCGAACTCCTTGTCATTTAATTGACCAGTTTTAATTTTCAAATATTCAATTAAACATTTAGCGGATAGTAATCTATCTGTTAACTGATCATTAGACATTTCTAATGAAAATATAGCTACACTTGCATCTTTGGATGCTGCTTGTCCTATATTTAGTGCTAGAGCTGTTTTACCCATTGAAGGCCTTGCTGCTATTATTACAAAATCTTTTTTTATTAATCCACATGTAATTTTATCTAAGTCTGAAAATCCACTTGATAGTCCAATTAAATCTCCACCATTACTGAATCTTTTCTCTAAATTTATGAATGCTTTTTCTACTGCTTTATCGATTGGAACAAAATCATTTGTATTTTGATTACTTGATATTTTATATAAGTCATTTTCGGTTCTATCGATTACGCTTTTAATATCTTCCTCATAAGCACCCTCTAACATAGCTTTACTCGCTCTAATCAATTTTCGCCTATTTGCTTTTTCTTTAACTATGTTTGCATAACTTGAAACATTAATACTTTCAAAATATGCAGTTGATAATTCAGATACATATGTGACGCCTCCACATGCATCAAGTAAATCTTTCTTTCTTATTTCCTCTAACACTGTAACTAGATCCGCTCCAATTCCTCGATTGAATAAAGATATTACTATTTCATATATTTTCTTATGCTTATCAATATAAAAATCATCTGGTAATAACATCAACTCAACTTCCAGTAATTTATCTGTATTATTCATTATGCATCCAAGAATTGCTTGCTCTGCATCAATATTATTAGGCATCATCTTATCTAGAATTTCCATATTACAACGCTCCTAACTTTGATTTATCTATTTTAACTGGTTCTTTGGTCTTGGATTGGATTGGAATTACATTTGACTGATTCAGTTCTTTTAATGGGAATATTCCACGCCAACCATTCATTATGCTATTTTCTAAGATAGTAATTTTAGTAGTATCATCTGATGCTATGGAATTAAGTTTATTTAATATTTTCTTTAGTGCTAAAGTTGTTAATGATGCTTTGATAGTTTTTCTATGCTTTATAAATTCATAGATTGTACTTCTTAAATTTTCATTTTTTGTGTACTCATTAACTAAAATATCAAACTCCGTTTTATCTCTTTTTCTTTTTTCTTTTTTATTTATAATACTGTTACTTATAGTACCTACTTTTGGACAGGGTTCATTTTGGACATGTCCATTTTGACTAGGTTCAAAAGATTGGCTTATTTCCTCACTTTCTTGAACATGGTCATTTTGGACAGGTTCATTTTTACTTGGTTCATTTTGGATACGTCCATTTTGACTAGGTTCAATTGTTTTTTGCTTGCTAGGATTAGTCACCAATGTATAAATATTATTAGAATATTTGCTTCCTATTCTCTTTTTTTTGACAGTAATTAACCCCTTATCTATAAGTTCATTTCTACATTTGTACATCTTTTTTTCAGATATACATAATTCGGAGCATATTAAATCAAGAGATGGGAAGGCGTTTCCACCTGCTCCAGCAAAACTACATATGTATGCATATACTAATTTTGCTCCAGTAGATATACTAGAATCTCGCATTACTTGTTTAGGGATAACTCCATATCCATCTTCATATATTCCAGTACAAAAAAGTTCGTCATTCATTCAATATCCCTCCATTTTTAAACCAAAGGTAAGTGCATTCGTTTATTTTATATCCATGTTCCAATGCAACTCGTCTATTCTCTTCTATCAGTATTTCTTGAACTTTATCAAATGTTTTAAATTCAATTCTAAATGAATTAATTGGGTCTTCACCAGTTAATTCAACGCTTAATGTTCCATTTACTATTCTTACTTTCTGTGTATTTAAAACAGCCTTAGCTGCTGATAATATTATTAATTTTGGTATTGGATCATATTTAATCATGTTTTCAAATTCTTCAAATATGAATTCCTTAGATCTAGATTTTGGGTACATTTCTTCTAAAAATTTCTTATCTTTCTTATTAACAGGCTGCTTAATTCCTTCAACAAGTGTCTCTATCTCTTCCTTCGACTCTTTAGCATTCAAGTCCTTAATTTCTTCATGTATAATCTCTTGTTCATCTTTAGTTAAACTGCTAAGTGTATGTGCTTGAGTGAGTGTTATCTCCTCCTTATCAAGCTTTTCTTTAAGTGGCTTTATCAAGTCCTTATCCACTTTCTGATATCTTCCTACCTGTACACCTGAAAGCTTCATATCCTCCCCTATTAGGTCTCTAATCTTTCCTTTAGGTAATTGCTCACCACTGGCTTTCTTTTGCTCATAGATAGCTTTAAGCCTTCGTATACCTTCCATCTTTTCAGTGGGCAATAATTCCCTTTGTTCTACATTTGCTTGAATGAGCATTATTTCGGCATCCAAATCAGTAATTTCTTTTACCTGACATGGTAATGTTTTATATCCTAAACTTTTAGCTGCATGAAATCTTCTTTCACCTGAAATAATTTCATATGTTCCATCATCTTTTTTTCTAGTCACCAGATTATGCATTAATCCATTTTCTTTAATAGATTCTGCAAGCTCCTCTATTTCTCTGATTCCATAAAAATTGTTTGAGGATGGAACTAGAAGATTGATATCTAGCTCCTGTGCAAATCCTTTATTCTCTACTCCATTAATCTTATTGGCTAACCCCTTTAAATAAGACGACATAGTAGCTCACTTACTAATGATTTATAATCTTTAGATGCAGCAGCTCTGTTATTAAAGTAAATTAATGGAGTAGATTCAAAAGTACTCTTAATAACATCCACATTCTCTCTTATGCTCTGTTTAAAAAGCAAATTTCCTAGTTCTTCCCTTAGTTCTTCCTTCACTTCTCTGTTTATCCTTGTTGCTCTGTCCATAGTTATAAATACTCCTAGCAGCTCCAATTTTTCGTTAAACTCATCTCTAACTGAATTAACACTATCAATTAGATATTCAAAACCATCTAATGAGAATTTATCAATCTTAAGTGGAACCAAAACATAGTCGCTAGCAGCTAAAGCGTTTATTGAAATCATACCTAATGATGGTGGGCAATCTATTAGAACATAATCAAATCCTTCTTCAGACTTATCTAACCACTTTTTAAGTCTTGTTTCTCTAGCTCTTTTAGTATCTGCCAATATTTCTGACTCACTTGCAATAAGGTCTATATTGGCAGGAATAAGCCATACATTGCTATATTGAGTTATAGTAACACTTACATCTTCACCATTAAGTAGATGATATGATCCTAGTGAATTTGGATAATACAATCCTAAATACTTAGTTGAATTACTTTGAGGATCAAGATCTATTATTAAAACCCTCTTTCCTTGTCTTCCCAACTCTGCCCCTATATTAACGCATGAAGTTGTTTTAGCAACTCCACCTTTTATATTTAAAAAACTTATAACTTTCATATCTTTACATTCCCTCCATTTTTCTATATAATGGAGATACGGAGTAGTGATCCGTATCTCAAAGATTGACTGAACCTTTATGTAAGGTTCTTTTTTATTCCTCAATATTAAAATACCCATCTAAGTACTTATCTTCATCCTTTCCGAATACATGCTTCATACGTAAAAAAATTGAATTTAACATCTCATATCTTATTATTGATTCCTTTAGCATTTGCTTTGCTTTTGGTAATGTAACTTTTACTGGTAAGTTATCTCTCCTAGCTCTATCACAATCATAAAAATCTATTTCATATGTGGTCTCACGAAGATTGAACCAACTTTCTTCTTTCTTCCATTCTTCTAAAATACTAACAACTCTTTCAATTGCTCTTATTTCATTAATCAAATCATTATAGACATCAGCAAATTCTAATATAAGTTCATATCCATGATCGTCATCAAATTGTTTTAATAGATCATAGTTCTTATAAAGAGCTTTACCTCCACAAAATTCTTTTAACTCTTGCATTATCTAATCCTCCTTACACAAATTACATACTGCATGATTCCCACAACAAAATCTAATTAAATGAACTTTTCTACTCTTTTTATCCACAATTTTGCTACGCAATTTATGGCTGTTGTGGATAAAGTGAGGACATTTAATTTTGCACATTTTTCTCTTTCCTTTCTTTTGCTAACTTTTCCATAATGCATTTTGCTTCAATTTCAACTATTGGTGCGTAAAATTCTTTATCAGTCATGTCTAAAACTTCAATTATTTCTCGACTTAAGCATTTACCTGTTTTTCTATCATAAGTACTTCTTAAAACTCCTACCATATTTCCTCCTCCACATCTATTCAACTTCTAATTTTTCTAGAGCTATTACTAATTCGTTTGTTAATCCAGAAAGTTTTTTTAAATTTCCTACTATATAATCTACCTTTTCCTTTTCGTCTTCTGTTATTTTCCCATCCTCAACAACATCAAGTAGGGTTGTACTCATTTCATTGCCTGCACCAAGCAAATTAAAAATACTTATTGAAAGCTTATAAATATTTTCAACATTTTCTTGATTAATTGGTATTGCAATATGCTGTCCTATTGGACATTCATGGCAACAATAATGATTTAAAAGCTCTGGAGCATTGTATGTGTCTGAAATTAAAAGTACTTCCTCTGGATAAGGATTTAGACTTCCAAGTTCTATACGAGCTAATCTGGTTCTATCTATGCCAATTTTCTCAGATGCGCCTTCTCTACTATTTAGTGAATCATTGAACTTTGCTGCTTCCATTCGTGCTTTATAGAATATATTATCAACGGCTTTTGTGGCTTTTTTGGACATGTACTTCTCCTTCTTTCAAAGTTATAATTTATTTAGTTGATTTGAAATCACATTTTTAATTAAAGAAAATTTGTACAAACTCTAAATCACCTATATTAAAAATTTTTTTAATTTCCTTTAATTCATCAACATTGAATGGATTAATACCATTTTCTTTTTTTGTATAACTGTTTGTTGCTATTCCCAGTTTATCAGCAACATCTTTCTGAGTTAATTTTTCTTTAATTCTAAGTATTTTTAAGTATTCTGATAACAATTTAAAGTTCACCTCCATGTGATTTAAAATCACTTTATTTATCTTTATTATAGTGACTCAAAATCACAAAGTCAAGGTTTTTTTAAAAAAATAATGATTACAAATCACATTTATTGATTATGAATCACATTAGAGTTAATATTTAGATAAGGAGGATTGATTTATGGTCACATTTGCTGAACGCTTAAGAAACGAAAGACTAAATAAAAATTTAAAACAAAGTGAATTAGCTGACTCTTTATTTCTAGATAGGAGCTCTATCTCAAAATATGAAACTGGTAAACAAATTCCTGAAACTCCTACTTTAGAAAAATTAGCTCATTTTTTTGGAGTTTCTATTGATTACCTTCTTGGAAAAAGTAATATAAGGAATTATGAGTCGACAAGCTTAAATTCTGATATAGAAATAAAGATTCCAGAAGAATACTCCGATAAATACAAGGTTAGTTCAAGAGATAAAAAACAATATATAGAAGAAATGAAAAAAGCTAACGAAGCTTTCTTTATGAATGATGATTTTAATGAGGAAGCAAAAAAAGAAATGCTTGACTTAATGTCAGAGTTATTTTGGGATGCTAAAGTTAAAAATAAAAGAAAAAAGTAATAGGTGGCGGGTTAATATGGTTGATTATAGAAAGAAGGTTCAAAGCCTCGTAAAAAAATACAAAACTAGAGACCCATATACTATAGCTACGGGAGAAAGGATCGAAATTAAATATAAATACTTATCCCTTAGCTCTCCTGAAGGTATATTTAAAAAGGTATTGAGGCAAAAATACATTGTTATAAATATGACTAGGATAATTAGTGCATCACATCTTAATATGGTTCTAGCTCACGAATTAGGACATGCAAAAATGCATGCTAGTAATAAAACGTTTTTTTTGCATGATCATACTTTTTATGACAGGGGCCGATTTGAAATAGAAGCAAATAAGTTTGCTGCTGAATTGCTAATAGATGAAAATAAAGTTGATAAACTATATTTACAAAACTTATCAATAGAACAACTAGCTTGTAGCTATGGAGTTTCTATTGAATTAATTAAATATAAATTTACATTTAATTAAATGTGTTCTTCATGAACACCTTAAATAATACTTTTCATAACTAATTCTTAGTAATCCAGTTATACAATATAGCTGGTTAATTTTATAGACTTAAAAAGAACATACATTCTGTTTTACAACTAATTTAAAAGGAGAAATGAGATATGAAAGCAGCTATATATGCGCGTTACTCATCAGATAACCAAAGAGAAGAAAGTATAGATGCTCAAATTAGAGCCATAAAAGACTTTGCAAGTCATAATAATATTCAAATAGTAAAAATATACACTGATGAAGCACGTTCTGCTACAACAGATGATAGACCTCAATTTTTACAAATGATAAAAGATTCTGAGTTTAATATATTTAATACTGTTATAGTTCATAAATTAGACAGATTTTCTCGTAATAGGTATGATAGCGCTTTTTACAAAAAGAAACTTAAGGATAATCGTGTAAAATTAATTTCCGTATTAGAACATTTAGATGATTCACCTGAAAGTATAATACTCGAATCAGTTCTTGAAGGTATGGCTGAATACTATTCAATTAATCTTAGTCGTGAAGTCATGAAAGGGATGAAGGAGACTGCTCTACAATGTAAACATACTGGTGGAACTCCACCCTTAGGTTATGATGTTAATCCAGATAAAACTTATTCTATAAATGAGAAAGAAGCTAATGCTATAAGACTAATATTCCAAATGTATGCATCTGGCACTGGATATACTCCTATTATTGATAAATTAAATGATTTAGGCTATAAGTCTAAAACAGGTAAAAGCTTTGGCAAGAATAGCTTATATGGAATATTGACTAATGAAAAATATAGAGGAGTTTATATTTTTAATAAATCATCAAAAAAAATTAATGGCAAGAGAAATTCACATAAAATTAAATCGGAAGATGAAATAATAAAAATAGAAGGTGGTATGCCTGAAATTATATCAGAAGATCTATGGAAAAGAGTGAAAATTAAAATGGACAGTAATAAAATTAATAAAGGTGCTAATACTGCAAAAGCTATTTATCTTTTAAGCGGCCTTATCTATTGTGGAAAATGTGGTTCAGCTATGACTGGTAATAGAAGATATGCTGGAAGAAATAAGAGCCTATATGAAACTTATGAATGTTCTAATAGAAAAAGAACAAAACAATGTGATATGAAAGCTATAAATAAAGATTATGTTGAGCAAGTAGTTATTGATGACTTATATAATAATATATTTTCAGATTCAGCTATAGATAATATAGTGCCTGATATATTTGCATTTATAAGCGAACAAAATAAAATAATCAATGAAGATATTAAAATTTATAAAAAAGAATTAGCTGATATTCAGACTAAAATTGATAATATGCTAGACGCTATTG
Organism: Candidatus Clostridium helianthi; assembly: GCF_045310795.1. Classification (NCBI taxonomy): domain Bacteria; kingdom Bacillati; phylum Bacillota; class Clostridia; order Eubacteriales; family Clostridiaceae; genus Clostridium; species Candidatus Clostridium helianthi. The sequence continues at coordinate 277 of NZ_JBJIAB010000051.1, read as the reverse complement.
CAAATGGTTTTTATAATTCATCAATGAAAGAAAAATCAGATCAGTTAGAAACTAGAAAAACAACATTACTTATAAGAATAAATGAAGCTGAAAGGGAGGCAAAATTAAATTCACCAACGGAAGATATGATAAAAAAATATTTAAAGAAAGATTCTGATATAAAGCAAAAAAGTTTGGAAAACAAAAAGAAAGTAATCCAAACTCATGTTCAAAAAATCACTGTCTATGAAGACAGAATCACAACTGACACAATTGTGAGCCTTATTGGTGGAGGCGA
>NZ_JBJIAB010000050.1:0-37455 GCF_045310795.1 Candidatus Clostridium helianthi | reverse complement strand
TCCCGTTAAATACAGAAATCATCTTTTAAATTAGTCTATCTTTTTTTAAATTGTCCTTGACAAAGGGTACATTTTAGTATTTATACTAGCTATTATTCTTTTTTTTATATAAATATGCATGTATTATATCAATTTAAGTATAGAATTATCATAATAAATATTTAGTTACTTAATTAGGATACATATTTTAATTCACATATAATTAAGGATTAATCTACAAAAGGAATTATTTGAATTAATGGTATATTTATATCTAAAATAAAAAAATATATGAATAAAAATTCAAATAAGTGTATTTTTATACTTTATATAATCTTATTTTTATGATAAGATTTATATATTGAATAAATTAAAAATAAATAAGCAATAGACAATAAGTAATAAATAAAAATAATTATATTAAATATTAAACTATCCTTAAATTATCTTGACACAGGATTATCTATCAACTAGAATAGTTAGAAAGAGAAATTTTAAAAGTTAAGATACACTTTAACTTGGTCCTGTGAGGCCAAAAAGGGAAGCATAACTATGATATTTGAAAGCTGAATGAAAAATTTCATAGCTTATTTTTTGAATTCAAATATTTGTATGGTATATCACAGGATAGTGAAGAGATCAGGTTTTCTGAAATCTCTTTATTATCCTTTTGTTTTATATTAAACAAAGATTCATAAGGTGTAGTTTTAGCAAAAATATATTTGTAGGAGGCTTAAGTATGAAAGCAAAGCTTATATTAGAAAACGGCATGATTTTTGAAGGAAAAGCTTTTGGATATCTAAAAGAAAGCGTTGGGGAAGTAGTATTTACAACTGGAATGACAGGTTATCAAGAAGTACTTACTGATCCATCTTATTACGGACAAATAGTAACGATGACTTACCCTTTAATAGGGAATTATGGGATAAACCTTGAAGATATGGAGTCTGATTCAATAAAAGTAAGGGGGTTTATTGTTAGAGAAAAATGTAATATGCCAAGTAACTTTAGATGTGAATTAGAACTTGAAGATTTTTTAAAACAAGGAAAAGTTATTGGCCTGGAAGGAATAGATACAAGAGCTTTAACTAAGGTTTTAAGAAATAGTGGTACTATGAGAGGCCTTATAGCACTAGAAGATGTTGACGATGAATATGTGAAAGAAAAAATAGCAGGATTTTCTACTAAAGAAGCTGTAAAGATTGTTACAACAAATAAGTCTTATGTAGTTGAAGGAACAGGAAAACATATTGCGGTTATGGATTTCGGTATAAAGACTAATATAATAAGAAATTTCAAAAAGAGAGGCTGCAAATTAACTATATTCCCAGCAACAGCAACAGCAGAAGAAGTTTTAAATATTAACCCGGACTTAATATTTTTATCTAATGGACCTGGAGATCCAGAAGATTTAGATTTTGCCATAGAAAATATTAAAAAATTAGTTGGAAAGAAACCAATAACAGGTATTTGCCTAGGGCATCAATTATTGGGATTAGCGTTAGGTGGTAAAACTACTAAATTGAAGTTCGGACATAGGGGATGCAACCATCCTGTTAAAGATTTAGAAGCTAATATTGTGCATATAACTTCGCAAAATCATGGGTATGTAGTAGAGAAGTTACCAGATGACATGGAAGTTACTCACGTTAATATAAATGATGGAACTGTAGAAGGAATGAAACATAAGACTTTACCAATATACTCAGTTCAATTTCATCCAGAAGCATCAGCAGGTCCAAAAGACAGTGAATATATATTTGATAAGTTCTTAGAATATGCACTATAGGAGGTTTTAGTAAAATGCCATTAAATAAAGATATAAAAAAAGTTTTAGTTATAGGATCAGGTCCGATAGTCATAGGTCAAGCAGCAGAGTTCGATTACTCTGGAACTCAAGCTTGTGAAGCATTGAAATCAGAAGGTATAGAAGTTGTACTTGTAAATTCAAATCCTGCAACAATAATGACTGACAAAGAAGTTGCAGATAAAGTTTATTTAGAACCATTAACATTAGAATTTGTTGAAAAAGTTATTGCTAAAGAAAGACCAGACAGCTTACTTGCAGGAATGGGTGGTCAAACAGGACTTAACCTTGCAGTAGAATTACATGATTCTGGTATATTAGAAAAATACAATGTAAAAGTAATTGGAACCTCTATTGCATCAATTAAAGAAGGTGAAGATAGAGAGTTATTTAGAGATATGATGAATAGGATTGGTGAACCAGTTATAAAGAGTGAAATTGTGACTGACCTAACTGCAGGTTTGGAGTTTGCTAATAAGATTGGTTATCCAGTTATAGTTAGACCGGCTTATACATTAGGAGGATCTGGCGGTGGTATCGCTGATGACGAGGAACAACTTAAAACCATATTAGAATCAGGACTTCAACTAAGCACAATTGGTCAAGTTCTACTTGAAAAGAGTGTTAAGGGATGGAAAGAAGTAGAGTACGAAGTAATGAGGGACTCTTATGGAAACTGTATTACTGTATGTAATATGGAAAATATAGATCCTGTTGGTATACACACTGGAGATAGTATAGTTGTAGCTCCATCACAAACTCTTTCAGATAAAGAATATCAAATGCTTAGAACAGCATCAATAAATATAATAAATGCAGTTGGAATTGAAGGTGGATGTAATGTACAGTTCTCACTAAATCCAAATAGTTTTGAATATGCAGTTATAGAAATAAATCCGAGAGTTTCAAGAAGTTCAGCACTAGCATCAAAAGCAACAGGATATCCTATTGCAAAACTTGCCGCTAAAATAGCTCTTGGATATGGATTAGACGAGATAAAAAATGCTGTTACACAAAAAACATATGCGTGTTTCGAACCAACACTTGATTATGTTGTAGTAAAAATACCAAAATGGCCTTTCGATAAATTCTTTGGTGCTGACAGAGAACTTGGAACAAAAATGATGGCAACTGGAGAAATTATGGCTATTGGAGCCAATTTTGAGCAGGCGTTTTTAAAAGGAATTAGAAGCTTAGAAATAGGAAAATATTCATTAGATCATAATAAATTTAAAGAATATAGTATTTCAAAATTAAAGAGCATAGTAATGAAGCCTGATGATGAAAGAATCTTTGCATTAGCTGAGATGATAAGAAGAGATTACATGATAGATAGAATAAATAAAATTACTGGAATCGATATGTTCTTCTTAGAAAAAATAAAGTGGATAGTTGAAGAAGAACAAAGATTGAAATTAAGTAAAATAGAAGATTTAGATAAGGAATGGTTACATCATTTAAAGAAAAAAGGATTTTCTGATAAAGCTATAGCTGATATGCTAAAGGTTAGTCCAGACGATGTATATAGATTAAGAGACATATGGAGTATAAAGCCTTCATATAAAATGGTTGATACTTGTGGAGGAGAATTTGAAGCATTATCACCATATTATTACTCAACTTATGAGCAATATGATGAAGTAGAAGTATCAAATAATAAAAAAGTTATAGTTATAGGTTCAGGTCCAATAAGAATAGGGCAAGGTATTGAATTTGACTACGCTTCAGTACATTGCGTAAAAGCATTAAAGAAACTTGGAATTGAAACTATTATAGTTAATAACAACCCAGAAACAGTAAGTACTGATTTTGATGTATCAGATAAGTTATATTTTGAGCCATTAACAGAAGAAGATGTTTTAAATATAATAGAAAAAGAAAAACCAGATGGTGTAATACTTCAATTTGGTGGTCAAACAGCTATTAAGCTTGCAAACTTCTTAAAAGAACAAAATATTGTAACGCTTGGAACTACAGCAGATCAAATAGATATGGCTGAAGATAGAGAAAAGTTTGATGAATTACTAGAAAGATTAGGAATATCAAGACCAAAAGGTAAAGGAATATGGTCGTTAGAAGAAGGATTAGAAGAAGCTAGGAGATTAAAGTTCCCAGTACTTGTTAGACCTTCATATGTAATTGGTGGTCAAGGAATGGAAATAACTCATGACGAAGAGGAGTTAACATACTATTTAGAAAATGCTTTCGCTAAAGACAGTAAAAATCCAATACTTATAGATAAATATCTAATGGGCAGAGAAATAGAAGTAGATGCCATATCAGATGGAGAGAATATTTTAATACCGGGTATCATGGAACACTTAGAAAGAGCTGGAGTTCATTCAGGGGATAGCGTAACTATGTATCCAAGCCAAAATATCTCTGACAAAATTAAAGCTGATGTATTAGAGTATACTAAAAAATTAGCATTAGCAATTGGGATAAAGGGTATGATAAATATTCAATTCATAGAATTTGAAGGAGAATTATATGTAATTGAAGTTAATCCAAGAGCATCAAGAACAGTACCATATATAAGCAAGGTAAGTGGAGTTCCAATAGTAGATTTAGCTACACAAGTAATGCTTGGGGCTAAATTAAAGGAATTGGGATATGGAATAGATGTATATAAGGAACCTGAACTAGTTTCAGTTAAAGTTCCAGTATTCTCAACTCAAAAATTACCTAATGTTGAAGTAAGCTTAGGACCTGAAATGAGATCAACAGGAGAAGTTTTAGGAGTTGGTAGAAACATAAAGGAAGCACTTTACAAAGGATTTGTTGGAGCGTATATGTATCCTTCAAAGGAAAAAGGAAAAATACTTGCTACAATAAATAAGCATGATAAGGCAGAATTCCTACCAATAGCAAAAGATCTAGCATCAGTAGGATACAAATTTATTGCAACATCAGGAACTTGCGCTTTATTGAAGGAAGCAGGTATAGAAGTAGAAGAAATAAGAAAGATAGATGAAGAAGAACCAAATATTTTAGATATAGTTAAAAACAGAGAAGTAGACTTAGTTGTAAATACTCCAACAAAAGGAAATGATTCTAAAAGAGATGGTTTCTTAATAAGAAGAGCAGCAGTTGAGAGAAACTTAGGAGTAATTACAGCATTAGATACATTAAGAGCAATTGCAGATGTGGAACTTGAGAAGTTTGATGAGAATAAGGATTTGGAAGTATTCAATATAGCAAAATAAAAATTAATGAGTTAAAGCAGTATTAAAAAGACTAATCAAGTTACTGCACTTATTTAAAAATTAAAACTAGGATATGACAGATGGTATCCTAGTTTTTTTCATGAAATATATTATTAAAAGGAAATATTGACAAGTGAACATATGTTCTGTATAATAAAATCAATGAACATATGTTTGCTAAGGAGATGTGTATTATGAACGAATCGGGAAATTTTTTTGTTAAGTTAAACTGTAAAAGCATTGATAATATTAGAAGCTTAATTATAGATAAACAAGGTAATTACATAAAACAACAAGAAAAATACATAATGTGTGCTGGAAAGTATGATAAAAATGGTTGGACGTTAGTTTTTAGAGCAAAAAGTTTTAAAGAGGCTGAAGCACTGGCAAATTTGAATCCATTTTTAAATAGAAGAAGCATAAATTAAAGTACATAAAATCTAGATGAATTTTCATACTATATATCTAAACTTTCATTCATTAACTAGTGAAAAATTAAAGAATATATAAAAAATAAGCTACAAAAATTTATAATTTAGTAGCTTATTTTATATTTCATATTTTATATCGGAAATAACAATTGAAAGATTTTCTATTAAATTGACTTTAGAACCAATTTTATTAGGATAATCGCTTTTAAGTATTTTTATAGTTGGTCTTAGTGGAAAGTTAGGCATAGTCTCTTCAACTACTCCTATATCACCATTGCTAAGGCTTACAATTGTTCCCTGAGGGAATGGGATAACAATTTTACAGAATACGTTAAGCATATCATGATCAAAGAGTGTTCCGGCATTTGACATTAAGTATTCGAGTGCATCACTTGGACACATAGCTCTTTTATAAGGCCTGTCAGAAGTTAATGCATCATAAACATCTGCAATACTTACAATTCTAGCGAGATAGCTAATTTTATTACCAGATATACTATTAGGGTAACCTAGTCCATCAAATCTTTCATGATGTTGAAGAACTATAAGTTTGATATGAGAGCTTAAGCTAAAAAAGTTATTCAAAAATTTATATCCATATAGTGAATGATTCTTTATTACTTCAAATTCTTCAGGTGTTAATTTTCCTGGTTTTTGAAGAATCTCACTTGGAATAAATGATTTTCCTATATCATGAATCAGTGCACCAATACAGAGATAAGTTAGGTTGCGTTTAGATAGATTCAAGCTGATTCCAAGTATAAGTGATATTACAGCAACATTTACACAATGAGCATAAGTATAATTATCCATACTCTTTATATCAACTAAAGAAATCAGTATATTTTTATTTGATAAAACATTGTCTAATAACTCTTCTGCTATATTAGTAATTGAATTAAAATATTGTTGTTCCTGCTTTGTATACTCACTGATACTTCTCTTTTCAAATTTATGAACAGAAGCTATTCTTTCTATATCAGAGAATGTTTCTTTAATTATAGATATAGATTTTTGTCTTAATTCTGGCTTTATAACATCTTCAATTTCAGCAGAACTATAGTCATCAATTATATATAAAGAGAATATTTTATATTCCTTAATTTTTTGTAACATAATATCGTTTAACAGAATACCAGCTCTAAGTAGACATCTACCATCAGGGGTATATATGTCTTTGCCTAGCAATGAATTTTCTCTTACACATTCAATTGGAATTAATCGCATGATTATACCTCACCAAATTAATAATAATCATTATATCATAAATAACATGCAAATTTATACAATGATAATGTAAAAATCTTAAAATAATATCCAAAATTCGCATAAATATGAAAATATTTTTATATAAAAAGACGTTTATTTTGAATGATATAGAGTTTTTTGATAAAATTATATTTAATAATGCAATAAAAAAGGTTATGTAAATAAGTTAATATTTTATAATTCATTTAATTATCAACTTGAGTATATGAAAACCAGAAATTATAGACATTGGATAAATAAAGTAATAAAATATTTGTAGATAAAATATATTAAAGAATAATAAATCGGATTTATGTTCACTTTTTTATATTGTAATTTTAAATATTAGTTAATAATTAAGATTCAACCAAAATTATTTTTAGATGTGAAATGTGGTTTCATATATCTGATTAGTTATTTGTGCATACCTAAATATTTGAAAAAATGGAGTGAGGATGTTTTGAATATAAAAACTGACCCCATAGGATTTTTTGATTCAGGGGTAGGAGGTTTAAGCGTGATGAGAGAAGCAATATCTATCATGCCTAATGAAAACTTTATATATTTCGGAGATTCAAAGAATGCACCATATGGAACTAAGAACGTAAGTGAGGTAAGAGATCTTACAATTGATGCTGTTGAGTTTTTACTAAGTAAAAATGTTAAAGCGGTTGTAATAGCGTGCAATACTGCAACTAGTGCAGCAATAGAAGAGATTAGAAGTAAATATAAACAGATATCTATAATAGGAATAGAGCCAGCATTAAAGCCAGCTGTTAAGTTAAATAGAAAAGGTCAAATAATAATAATGGCAACGCCTATGACATTGAGGGAAAAGAAATTTAAATTATTAATGGATAAATATAAAAATGAGGCTGATATAATATCATTACCATGTGCAGGGCTAGTAGAATTTATAGAACAGGGAATAGTAGAGGGCGAAGATCTAGAGTATTACTTAAAGGAAAAGTTCAAAGGTTACTTAGATAATGATATAAGCTCCATAGTTCTTGGATGTACTCATTATCCATTTATAAAAAAGGCTTTATCAAACGTTATTGGAAAGGAAATACCTCTTATTGATGGTGGATTTGGTACTGCTCAAGAATTGAAGAGGAAGTTAATTGAAAGTGGTTTACTAAATGATTCTAAAGAAAAGGGGAATATAGAAATTTGTAATTCAATAAATGATGATAAAGTGATAGATTTTTGTTATAGTTTAATTAATTTTAAAATATAAATATGATTCAGATTTATTGAAATATATAATGTAAGTATGAATTTAAATTTATATTTTAGATAATAATACTAATTAAGATTGATATCGAGAGGAGAATATTTAAAGATGAAGAATCCAATTATTACAATGACTATGGAAAATGGTGGAGTTATAAAAGCAGAATTATATCCTGAGGCAGCACCAAATACAGTGAGAAATTTTGTAGACTTAATCAATAGAGGATTTTATGATGGTCTAATATTTCATAGAGTTATTCCAAATTTCATGATTCAAGGGGGATGCCCAGAAGGAACAGGTATTGGTGGTCCAGGATATTCAATAAAGGGAGAGTTTACAGGCAATGGTTTTAAGAATACTTTAAAACATACAAGAGGAGTATTATCAATGGCTAGAGCTATGCATCCAGATTCAGCAGGAAGCCAATTTTTCATTATGGTAGCTGATGCTCCACATTTAGATGGCCAGTATGCATCATTTGGTAAGGTTATTGAAGGAATGGAAGTAGCCGATAAGATTGTTGCACAAAAAACTGATATGTCAGATAGGCCTTATGAAGATCAAGTAATAAAAAGTGTTACAGTAGATATGCAAGGGGAAGAAATAAAAGAGCCTGAAATAATTGAAGAATAAAAAATACCATTCTACAAGACTATAGTAAGTAAAAAGAAGAGAGGTGTCATGGATGGCTACAAATAATAAATGTATATTAGCGTATGGATTAAAAGAGGATGAAATTAAGAAAATTGAGAGTCAGAATATTAAAGTTATAGAAATTAATAAGAATATGACTTTAATGACATTAGAAGATATAATTAATGGAAACAAAAATGAAGATTCTTACGATGAAATGCAGTTGAGTGAAAAGGCACTAATTTTCAATGGATTTAAGGATGAACAATTGAAAGTTACTATTAGATATATTAGAAGCTTTATTCAAGGTGGAGTACTTGCTGTATCTACAGCACAGAATTACAAGTGGACTTTTAAATATCTATTAGAGCACTTAATTGAAGAAAGAGAATGGTATAAAGAACAACAAAAGGGGAGAAAGTAAAGTGAGTCGTGTAGGAGAAAATATAAAACAAGCTAGAGAAAAGAGCGGACTTACGGTTAAAGCTTTAGCTAAAAAACTAGGTGTAGCAGAAAAATATTTAAATGAAGTTGAAATGGGAAGAAAAGTTGCACCTGAATCACTAATAGATAAAGCGGGCAAGGTATTAAAAGCTGATTTAAATGACATAAGCATGGTTGTTACCGATGAAGTATTGATGGAAGAAAGAAAAACTTTAAAGGAAATTCCTAAAAGAAATGTAGAAAGTTCAGAAGTTTGGACTGATGCTTTCTCATCAGTACTTAGAAGTGTTCCAATATATGATTATTCACTATCTAATAAAAAGGGTTCTAAAGAGATGCCTATTCATTCAAATAAAATCGAGAATTATCCTCAAGATAAAGTATTTTATTTAGAAATTGAAGATGATGAAATGAATGGATTTAGAATGCTAAAGGGTGATGTTGCATTTGCACATGCTGTGAAGGATATAAGTAATAGCGGATTTTTCTTAATAGATTATAAGGGAAAAAGGAAAGTAAGACAAATAAAGGTATTAGGTAATTCTAAATTACTTTTAGTAAGTAATGCTGGAAGTCTTCTTACTGAAACCATGGAATTAAAAGAAGTAGATATAATTGCCAAATTAGAAAGACTAGAGATTACATTATAAACAACTAATGTAAGAACTCTTATATTCAAGAATTAAAGCGTAGGTAGAAACAGAGAATAATTGAATTTTTCAGTTATTCTCTGTTTTTGTTACATTAAAACATTTAATTGCATAGTATATCTATGAATATATTTAATTAAGGTGTGGTAATTATGCCTGAATTGGAGACACAAATATCTTCAAAGGTAGATGCATCAATAGGATTATTAACTAATGTTCCAAAAGCTATATTAGATGAACTAGGTTATAAGTATCAGAGTCAGGGTAACAATGTGGAGCTCAATATTTTATATAGAGACACTCAAGAACAAACAAAATCATTTGTTGAAAGCTTAGGAGGAACTTTTCAGGATTTAGGATTTAACTTCGCTGTTGTTAATATACCCAGAGATAAATTAGAACAGCTATCAATGAGTAATTCTATTCAATATATAGAATTACCAAAGAACTTATATGAGCAAGACCAAGAAAGTAATAGGGCATCCTGTATACTTCAATTGGCTCCAGATTTTGATGTTTCAGGTGAAGGGATATTAGTCGGCTTTGTAGATTCTGGGATAGATTATACTCACCCTGCTTTTATGGATTCGACCGGAATATCCACTAGAATAGAATACATTTATGATTTAAGTACAGGGGGAAATGTATATAATAAGCAAATGATAAATGAAGCAATAAAATCCAATAATCCCTTCTCAGTAGTTCCATCAATAGACAATAGTGGACATGGAACTCACGTTGCAGGAATCGCATGTGGTGGGGGAAGAATAAATCCTATGTATAGAGGTGTAGCTCCTAATTCGTCCATAGCAATGGTTAAAGCTGCTAGGGGAACTGCAATCTTAAGCTCTCAGATTATGCAGGGAATCAAATTTCTTATAGATAAAGGTAAAGAACTGAATATGCCGCTAGTTATTAGTATTAGTCTTAGCACTAATGATGGAGCACACGATGGAAGCAGCTTACTAGAGCAATACATTAGGACGATATCTAACTTGGAAAGAGTATCTATTGTTATTGCGGCAGGAAATGAAGGTGATGCAGGTCATCATGTTGGCGGACAATTAGTTAAAACACAAAGGCAAATTTTTAATATAGCAAGCGAAGAAAAATCAATAGTAATGAATTTTTATAAGACAATATTGCCTAATATATCAGTTAATATAATAAATCCAACAAGCCAAGGAACTGGAAATATTAATATACAAGAAGGTTACATTCAAGGAACAATAGGGAGTGATAGATACGATATATATGTATCTGGACCTAAACCTTTTGAATTGAATAGTGAAATCAGAATAATTCTTTCTGCTAGATCTGGCTTTCTTGTTGAAGGTGTATGGACATTAGAAATAAATGTTACGAATGAATACTTAGGAGCATATTCAATATGGCTTCCAGTTTTAGAAGGATTAAATCCTGCAACTAAATTTTTAGAACCTAATCAATATAATACGCTTGGCATACCAGCAACAGTAGATAATATAATAGCTGTAGGAAGTTATAATTATAGAACCAATAATTTATCATCATTCAGTGGAAGAGGTGCACAAGATCAGAATATAGTAAGACCTGATTTAGTAGCCCCAGGAGAGGATATTGCAGGGCCGGTACCAAATGGTGGATATGATAATAAAACAGGTACATCAATGGCTACTCCTCAAGTATCTGGAATATGTGCGTTGATGATGCAATGGGGAATAGTTAAAGGAAATGATCCATATTTGTTCGGTCAAAGGTTAAAATATTATTTATTAAGAGGAGCCAGAAGAAGGCGTACAGATGTAACATATCCAAATCCCTTATGGGGATATGGTGAAGTATGTATATTCAACAGTTTAAGAGCGTTACAAAATGATTTAAATGCTATTTTGACTAGAGGAAATATAAATTCAAGAGATATACAGGTAACAAATAGCGTACCTAATAAATATAATATTTTGAGAAAAAATATAAAGAGGGAAGTTATGGAGAATACGAGTAGTGGAAATACCTCAACAAATATCGGTAGGTTAAAGATTCAATGTTTCAGGGGGGATGATTATATTCCAATTGATGGAGCCAGAATAACTGTAAGAACACCACAAGGCGCTGAAAGTGTTAATAGTATTCAGCTAGTTACAGATTCAGTTGGATTGACACAAGTAATTGAATTGACAGCGCCACCTTTAGAATATTCTTTGAATCCTAATAGCAACCAAGTGCCTTATAGTTTATATGATATAACGGTTGAAAGAGATGGATTTAACCCAATAGTAATAAGAGGATGTCAAGTATTTCCTACACAGGTTGCCTATCAGATTTGTAATTTGACAAGTAACTCAGGAAGGGGAATGATGAGACAAGAGGTTATAAATATACAACCAAATACCTTGAATGGAAATTTCCCACCTAAAATACCAGAGGATCCAGAAAAGCAGTTACCCCCACCAAGTTCGGGAGTTGTATTGCCTCAACCAATAGTTCCAGAATATATTATTGTACACCAAGGTGGGCCTAATGATCCATCAGCACCAAATTATAAGGTACCTTTTAAAGACTATATTAAAAATGTTGCTTCCAGTGAAATATATTCAACTTGGAATGAATCTGCTATAAGAGCAAATGTATTCTGCATTGTATCATTTACGCTAAATAGAATTTATACTGAATGGTACAGAGGAAAAGGAAAGAATTTTGATATTACTAGTTCAACAGCTTATGATCACGCATTTAATTATGGAAGAAATATTTACGACAGTATAAGTGCTATTGTAGATGAAATATTTTCTACTTATATAAGGAGAGTTGGAGCTAAACAACCACTTTTGACACAATATTGTGATGGAAAGAGTGTTACCTGCCCTCAGTGGTTAAGCCAATGGGGAAGTCAGCAATTAGCTCAACAAGGAATGGTTCCATATGATATTTTGAAAAATTATTATGGAAATGATATCGAATTAACTACAGCTGAAAAAGTTTCTGGTAGCCCACAGTCATACCCTGGTGAACCGCTTACTATAGGATCTTCAGGTCCATCAGTAAGAACTATCCAGAATCAATTGAATAGAATAGCTAGAAATTATCCTTTGATACCTAAGGTTGCTGAGGATGGACAGTTTAATCAAAAGACAGCAGATGCAGTTAAAACATTTCAACAAATATTTACATTACCACAAACCGGAATTGTTGATTATGCAACATGGTATAGAATATCAGACATCTATGTTGGAGTATCAAGGATAGCAGAACTTAGAGATTCTTCAAGTTTAAGAAGCACGCTTGGAATGAATGAATTTATACCTCCGATTATACCAGGTTTAGATAATAAAAGAGGAATTCCTAAATTTTATTATTAGAATTATATTAAGATGGTTTTTAGATGTAGAAGCAGTTCCCATTTTCTATGTTAGCTATATTATATAGCTGTGATTAGAATAGGAGCTGCTATAATTAATGAAATTATTAGAATATATATGTATGATAAAAATTTATTTTTCTATTCCTTCTAGATTAAATTCAGGAATGAAATCAGATATGTTAGAACCTTCATCTTGTATAAATCCATTAACTACGCCAATATCTAAAGCATAATTGATTAGGCTATCGTAGTGTTTGGGATTAAGTTTCTTATTTATTTCTGGATAATCGCAAGCATTAAACATAGGAATATATTGATTCATTAAGCTTATATAAATATCATCTTTATATCTATTATATAGAATATCTATTATCTTTTTTGAATCAAAAAGGAGTCCAGGAAGCATTAGGTGTCTTACAATAACTCCTTTTAGTATATTTCCTTTTGAATCAAACTTGGGAGTGCCAACTTGTCTTAGCATTTCATCTATTATTTTAATAGTATTGGAAGCATAATCATTAACTTTAGAGTATTTTAGAGAATATTTATTATCAAAATATTTGAAGTCCGGCAAATAAACATCAATATATCCATCCAATAATTTTATAGTTTCAATAGAATCATAACTATTGGTATTATAAAGAACTGGGATAGTTAAATTATTATTTTTAGCTATTTTTAAGGCTTCAATTATTTGAGGAACATAATGGGTAGGAGTAACTAAGTTAATGTTATTTGCACCTTTTTCCTGAAGTTCTAGGAAAATTTCAGAAAGTCTTTCAATAGATATTTCTGCACCAACAACTGATGTGTTTTTAATAATATTTTTATTAAAATCATAAGAAGATGAATTAACACTAATCCCCTGACTTATATTATAGTTTTGGCAAAATACGCATTTTAGATTACAGTGAGAAAAAAATACAGTACCAGAACCATTTCCTTGTGAAATAGGTGGCTCTTCCCAAAGATGAAGGGAAGCCTTAGCCACTTTTATGTTATTGCTAGCTTTGCAATATCCTATTTCACCATTATTTCTATTTACTTTACAATCTCTATTACACAAAGTACATTCATTTAATAAATCTAGATAATTCATTTATATCAAATCCTTTAAGAATAATTATTAATATATTTTATAAAAAGTATATCATAATTATTTGATTTGAGTCGTGTTAGAAAAATCTTTTTTATGCTTAAAAAAGAATAGTATACATTGGAATATAAAAATCAAACTTAATAGCCCAAATATAGGATATAGTTTAGTTATAAGAGTTCCAAATCCAAATTGGGAAATTAAAAGAGCAAGACTTATTACGATAAAGATTGCTTTTTTAAATTTTATATTAAATGTTTGCTCTAGGGTTTTGCTTATGGAATATATGTCAGAAACTTCAGTAGAAAACATCTCCAACCAGATTATCACGAGTAACAATGCTTGAATTAAGTTACCAAATCTATTAGCGACAAAAAGTAAAGGAATCTCATATTTATATATATAAGGTTGATTAATTGTTAATAATAAATTTATCATTAAACAAAGTATAGTTAGTCCAATTGCGCCGGTTACTATTCCAGCAATCATTATTTTACTTTTCTTCATTTGAGTGCTAAGTGGTACTAGGACTCCTGAGGCTGAAAGTGTATTATATCCAGCATAAAGTACTGTGGAAATAAAGATTCCAGTTTTTTGTTTTGGAAAGCTAGCGATATTATCTAACGAAACTGTATTTCTACAAAATGCAAAATATAAAACTGTAATCAAAGTAAGAGTACAAATCAAACCTGGAACAATAAAGGAATTAACTTCAATTAATCCTTCAGTATCTCTAAGTAGAAAAAATATGGCTATTGCAATCATTATTAGTGAGCCAATTATCTTGGGTATTCCAAAAAACTGATGTATCAAAGCACCACTTCCAGCAAGTATTATAGATGCGCTGGAAATAAGAAAGAGAGTTGTTATAAAACCAGTGATCTTACCAAATATATTAGGGCTTATTATATTCATAACATCACTATAAGAGCTAAGATTATAATTAATACTTATTCTAGAAATTATAGAACTTATTAAGATATAGAAAATACCACAACCTATAATTCCTATGAAACTAGATATACCGTATTGAGTAAAAAATTCTGTGATTTCTTTTCCAGAAGCAAGACCAGCACCAACTATTGTTCCGATAAACACAGTGGCAACTTGAAATACTTTTACCATTTCCTTTTTCAATATTTATCCCCCTTAAAGAATGTTCCTTTTATTAAATATATAAGGTTTACTTTTAATTTATTCTTTAAATGTTACAATATTTAAAGAAGGTATATTAGACACATAAAGAGGAGGAAATATGAACAGTTTTTGGGATGGAAAAAGATATCATAGTTTAAACTATTTTTTAAGAAATAAATTTGGTGAAAAAGTATTTAAAATATCTTTGGATGGAGGATTTTCTTGTCCGAATAGAGATGGAAAGATAAGTAATGGGGGCTGTCTTTTTTGTAGTGAAAGAGGTTCAGGAGATTATGCTGGTGACAGAGAATTGTCTATTTCAAAGCAATTTCATGATATAAAGGATATGATGTCACAAAAGTGGAAAAGTGGTAAGTATATAGCTTATTTTCAGGCTTACACAAACACGTATGCACCTATTGATGAGTTGAAAAGAAAATATGAAGAGGCATTAAATCAGGAGGGAGTTGTAGCTATCGCAATAGCAACAAGACCTGATTGCTTAGATGATGATGTATTAGAATTATTGGAGAACATAAACAATAAGATTTATCTTTGGATAGAACTTGGACTTCAAACCAGCAATGATGATACTGCTAAAAGAATTAATAGAGGATATAAATTAGATGTATTTGAAAATGCAATGAGAAAATTAAAAGAGAGAAATATTGATGTAGTAGTTCATGATATTTTAGGATTACCGGGTGAAACTAAAGAGGATATGTTAGAAACAATAAATTATATAGCTCATTCAGGGGCTAAAGGAATCAAACTGCATCTACTACATTTAATGAAGCAAACACCTATGGTAAAGTTATACGAGGCAGGAGATCTTAGGTTCCTATCGCAAGATGATTATATAGATCTTGTGACTCATGGAATAACACTACTTCCAAAGGACATGGTAGTTCACAGGTTAACAGGCGATGCACCAAGAGATCTTTTAATCGGACCAATGTGGAGTTTAAAAAAATGGGAAGTTTTAAATTCAATAGATAAGACGTTAGAAGATAACAACTTATGGCAAGGAAAAAATTTCAGGGAGTAACTATATATTAATTCTAATGATTAGGAATGGAGTAAGTAAAATGAAAATAGATATTATAATCTCAGCAGATGATATAGTTGAAAGCAGAGTAAGGAATAAGATTTCAGTTATAATTGATATATTTAGAGCTACATCTGTAATTATAACAGCACTAGATAATGGAGCAAGAGAAGTTATTCCTTATTTGACTATTGAGGAAACACTGGAATATGCAAAGAAACTTAGTAGAGATAATTATATTTTAGGAGGAGAGAGAAAAGCTGTTAAAATTGAAGGTTTTGATCTATCAAATTCGCCATTAGAATATACAAAAGAAAAAGTTGAAGGTAAAACAGTGCTTATGACTACAACAAATGGAACAAGAGCTTTAACAAAGTCAATGGAGGCTAAAAGAGTTTTTATAGGGGCTATGATAAATGGAGAATCAGTGGCGAAAAAATTGATTAATATAAATGATGATGTGGTTATTATTAATGCAGGAACAAATGGAAACTTTTCAATGGATGATTTTATTTGTAGTGGATATATAATTAACCAAATGCTAGATATTAATAGAAATATAGAGTTAACAGATATAGCAAAGACGGCCTGTATGATATATAAAGAAAATATAAATATTTTGAGCTATGTACGAGAAGCATCTCACTATTCAGTAATGAAATCCTTAGGATTAAATAATGATATTGAATATTGCATAAAAAAAAGCATCATAGATATAGTTCCAGAATATAAGGATGGAAAAATAACTTGTGAATGAAAAACCATTTAAGATTATAAATAAAAGTAAAACACATACATGATTTATTTAATCTGTATGTGTTTTGCTTTTCGAATTTACTATGAGTAAAAGTTTTATGATTATATGTTTTCTCTTGATTGCTTTAGTAAATCATTTATTCGCGGAGAACAATTTCTACCTCCGCATGAACCACTGCCTGCACCAGTAGCCTTTTGGACTTCTTTTATAGTTGAAGCGCCATTTTTAATAGCTTCCTTAATTTTTGATCTAGGTATTGCCTTACAAGTGCAAGTTTTTGTTAATTTATCTAAAATTGCTTCATTCAAATTATTTTCCATAATAGTATCTCCTAAAAACATTTTTTAAGTTAATTGAAAAACTAACTTTATCTTAATTATACATTTTATAATCTAAAATAAAAGTATAGTTAATTAATATTATAACAATAATTATAAAAAAGTATCCGATATTAAATAATAATTTTTATTATTGTATTAATATCGTCATAAATAAATTAAGCGAGTGTTAAGAAAACTAGTATATAATTAGGCTGAGTTTAAAAAATTAATTATAGGAACTTTATTTTAAATATTTTGTTTGGAGTGAAAACAATGATAAAAGTGTTGCTTGTGGAAGATAATATAGAAATAAGTCAAAATATAGTTGAATACTTTAGAGATGAGTTAGAAATTAAAGCAGTGTATAATGGATCAGATGCAATGGAATGTTTAAGCATTTATAACTATGATATTGTTATATTAGATCTTATGTTGCCAGAAGTAAGTGGAATGAGTGTTTTGAGCCATATATCTAAAAATTGTTTAAATACAGGTGTGATTATACTAACAGCAAAAGAAGAACTTGGTGATAAGCTTAAAGCTTTTAATTTAGGAGCAAATGATTATCTAACTAAACCATTTTTTATGGAGGAGTTGAAAGCACGGATTAATTCGATTTTGAAGAGCATGGGTAAAGTTAAAAGGGCTAATCTTCTTGAGTTCAAAGATATGCAAATTGATATGAAAGTGAAAAAAGTATATATAGGTACAAATGAATTGGAGTTAAATGAAAAGCTATATAAGTTATTGGAGTATATGGTTATAAATAAAGGTGTATTGCTATTTAAGGAACAAATATTTGATAATGTATGCGGATATAATAGTGATGCAGCAACAGAAATAATTGAGGTTTATATAAGCAGATTAAGAAAGCAATTAGGAACTTTTGGATATGGAAAGTATCTTATAACTAAAAGAGGAATGGGATATCTGTTGGATGAAAGTATAGGGGATTAATGTATGAAGAAAGATATATTTTTATCTACAAAGAAGAAAATCATAGCAACGAGTACAATTATAGTTTTTGGGTGTTTAATAGTATTTGCAATAATAACACAGGTATTATACTCATCTAGAGTACTAGATGTTATAGATCATCAGCTTTTAGAGCAGAAAGAGATTTTAACTAAGGAACAATTTAATCCAAATTACTATGAATATATTTTTAATGAAGATAGGCATAATTTAGATGGAGATTTACATAAAGATGAATTTAAAAATCCAGAGGGAGGAGAAAATCCACATAGACCAGAGAATTTTGATGGAAAATTAGATTCAAAGCCTAAGCATATACCTCCAAATCTTATTGTTATTGTGTATAAAAATAATGAGTTTGAAACAATGAGTAGAAATTTATATTTCAGTAAAGATAATCTGCCAACAATTTCAAATGATGCGGAAAACGAAGTGGTTACAATAATAAATAATGGCTATAACTTTAGGGAAATTGCTATTAGTAGTGGTGAGTATAAGATACAAGTTATTGCGAATATTGATTCAGAAGTAAATTCTATAAATAGATTGAGATATTCGATAGCAGTAAGTCTTATAATACTAATTATAATTGCAATAATTCTTTCAGCTTATCTTTCAACAAAAGTAATAAGGCCAGTTAGGGAAGCATATGAAAAGCAAGTTTATTTTGTTCAAGATGCCTCTCATGAAATGAGAACACCGTTAGCTGTAATAAAGGGGAAGTTAGAACTATTAGCCCACTCTTGGGGAGATACTATAGATGATCATTTTGAACATATTTCAAAGATGATGAGTGAAGTGAGGGGGCTAGAGAAGTTGAATAGCGATTTGTTATTATTATCTAAAGAAGATCTAGACTTGTCCATAAATATAACAAAATTTAAATTAGATGATTTAATTAATGATATAAGCGAATTTTATTTTGATTTAGCAGAAATTAAGGAGAAAATATTTAAAGTTGCTAAGCCAGAAGAAGAAATATTAGTTCAGTGGGATTATGATAAGATAAAGAGGGCAATTATAATATTGATCGAAAATGCATTTAAATATACAGGTGAAGATGGTGAAATAAATCTTATTATCGAGGATGTAAATAAGCATATTAGGATAATGGTTGTAGATAATGGAATGGGAATTAAGAAGGACGAAGAAAAGCGAATATTTGATAGATTTTATCGAAGCGATATAGTTAGAGGACAAAATATTAATGGAACGGGAATTGGCCTTAGTTTATTGAAATCTATCTCAAAGAATTTTGGTATTAAGTTAAAAGTGAATTCAGAATATGGCGCTGGATCTGAATTTATATTATTAATTCCTAAAATAATTAAATAAGATAATACTAGTAAAGGTTATTTTATTTGCTAAAGGGTCTACATAGCTATTTTATTCAAAAATGTAAAGCTATCTAAATCATTAAGAATACTAGATTTAGATAGCTATGTTTTATATTAGTATTATTATAACTGTAGTAAGAAATCAGTACAGGTATATATGAATAAAATTATAAAACCAATGTCCAGATTGAAGACCTAAAACTATTGCCAACCTAAATAAACATATAGTTGATATGCCTGCTAAGATTCCGGTGATTAATCTTCTTGTATTAGTACTCTTAAAGTACATGAGATATTGACCAAACCCATCAATTAAAAGTGGTAGCATCAGTAATAATTCTATAATTATATGAATATTTTTAGATAATATTACGTATGTGAGTCCGAGAACATATCCCAGTAATATTCCCGTGCATCTTGCACATAATGGAAATTGATGACCTCTAAAAAAGAATGATCTCTCAGGTAATTGATGGCAGAAAAACATATAGTTTAAGACTTTTTTACAATTAAGCATTTAACTTAGTATGATGATAAGCTTCCTAGCATTCCGAGTACAAAAGCTAGAACGTAAAAAATTATCCAGATAATTATTCCACCAATCATCCATTTACATACTAAGCTGGCACTTTGAGGTTTTTCATCTTTCCATAAGAAGTATAATATTATTCCCACTACTGGAAAGCAACAAGACGCAATTCCGGCTAAATGAGATGGATTGTCTAAAGTACCTTTAGAAGACATATTATTGCCAGTAGCAACACCACAATGTATACATACGGCAGCGTTATCATCTATTTGTTGTCCGCAATTCTTACAAAACATATATTTCCCCCTTTAACGAAGATACTATTTATAGTATTGTTAATAATACAACTTATGAGTAAATATGTAATTATATTCATGATAATATTTAATTTTATATCTTAGTTAAGCTATAAAATTGTTAATATGATATCGCACTAACTTTATAAAATTAGGATTGAATTATTTTATAACATTAATTAGTAATAAAGATACAATTAGTGTTTGATCATGAATTGACATTTAAAAATCATTAATATATAATTATTACAATAAAAGACGATGATTAGGAAAAGTATCTTAGATATTATTTTTAGAGAGTAGCTGGCTGGTGTAAAGCTATAATAAATCTTAGAGAAAATCACCTAGGAGTTGGAGGCTGAAAGGCGCAATGCCGAATAAGTTATCACGTAAGAGCCTGCGTTAAAGGATAGAGTATGTATGTACTTGAAATAAAACATTTAATTTTGCGTTTAGATGTTTTAACCTTAGGTGGTTTGCGAATTCAACTTCGTCCTTTAGGATGGAGTTTTTTTATGTTTAAAAAAGTATGCAAAAAGGAAACAATTCTTAAAGAGAATAATATAGTTTACTTAGCTGAAAGGGGAATTTTTAATGTACAATAAGGTAGATTCATCAAAAGGTACCGTCAAAATTGAAAAAGATATAGCAAAGCTTTGGACAGAGAAAGATATAATAAAGAAGAGCTTTGACTCAAATTCAGATGGAGAATATTTTACTTTTTATGACGGTCCACCAACAGCAAATGGAAAGCCACATGTTGGTCATATTTTGACAAGAGTTATGAAGGATATAATTCCAAGATATAAAGTAATGAAAGGGTATAAGGTTCTTAGAAAAGCTGGATGGGATACTCATGGACTTCCAGTAGAGTTAGAAATAGAAAAGAAACTTGGAATCTCAGGAAAAGAACAAATAGAAGACTTTGGTGTAGAAAAGTTTGTTCATGAATGTAAAGATAGTGTATTCTCATATGTTAGCTTATGGAAGGAAATGTCTGAACAAATTGGATTCTGGGTTGATATGGATGATCCATATGTAACATACCATGATAATTATATTGAGTCTGAATGGTGGGCTTTAAAGCAAATGTGGAATAAGGGCTTATTGTATAAGGGCCACAAAGTAATGCCTTACTGTCCAAGGTGTGGAACAGCGCTTTCATC
The DNA here is from genome assembly GCF_045310795.1 of Candidatus Clostridium helianthi. NCBI lineage: Bacteria > Bacillati > Bacillota > Clostridia > Eubacteriales > Clostridiaceae > Clostridium > Candidatus Clostridium helianthi. Next base: position 15,819 of record NZ_JBJIAB010000050.1, on the reverse strand, counting down.
CCATGAAGTTGCTCAAGGATATAAGGATGTTAAAGATTTAACTGCAACTGTAAAGTTTAAAGTTAAAGGTGAAGAAAATAAATATATATTAGCATGGACAACAACTCCATGGACATTACCATCTAACTTAGCATTATGTATAAATAAATCTTATACATATGCAGAAGTAAAGGTAGGAGAAGAAATTTATATTTTAGCTAAGGATTTAGTAGGTAAGGTTTTAGGAGATACTGAATATGAAATAGTTAAAGAATTTAAAGGTGAAGAATTGCTAGGTACTGAATACGAACAATTATTACCTTTTGCAAAAGTTGAAGGAAAAGCTTTCGTAGTAATTCATGGAGATTATGTAACATTATCAGACGGTACAGGAATAGTACACATTGCACCAGCTTATGGTGAAGATGATAGTCTTGTTTCAAAGAAAAATGGAATTGCATTTATAAATTTAGTAGATACAAATGGTAATTTTGTTGAAGAAGTTACTCCATGGGCAGGAAAGTTTGTTAAGAAGTGTGATGAAAGTATTGTTAAATATTTAGAAGAACGTAATCAATTATTTACAGCACAAAAGCACACTCACTCATATCCACATTGCTGGAGATGTGATACGCCGCTTCTATACTATCCAAAAGATAGTTGGTTTGTTGCGATGACTAAAATGAGAGATAAGTTACTTGAAAATAATAATAAAATAAATTGGTATCCTGATAACACTAGAACAGGAAGAATGGGTAAGTTCCTTGAAAATGTTATTGACTGGGGTATTTCAAGAGATAGATATTGGGGAACACCACTTCCAATATGGCAATGTGAATGTGGTCATCAAGAGTGTATTGGTAGCAGAGAAGAACTAGAAGAAAAAGCAACTACAGACTGTAAGGGGATTGAATTACATAAACCTTACGTAGATGGAATAAAGTTAAAATGTCCACATTGCGGTAAGGAAATGAAGAGAACACATGAAGTTATAGACTGCTGGTTTGACTCAGGATCAATGCCTTTTGCACAATGGCACTATCCATTTGAAAACAAGGAAACTTTTGAAAAGAACTTCCCAGCACAATTTATTTCAGAAGCAGTTGACCAAACAAGAGGTTGGTTCTATACATTACTTGCGATTTCAACATGTTTATTTGATACAAATTCATTTGAAAATTGTATAGTATTAGGTCACGTTTTAGATAAAAAAGGACTTAAGATGTCTAAGCATAAAGGAAATGTTGTAGATCCTTTTGAAGTACTAAATAGTCAAGGGGCAGATGCTACAAGATGGCATTTCTATACTGCAAGTGCACCATGGCTTCCAACAAGATTCTCTATCGATGATGTTGCAGAAGCTCAAAGAAAGTTCTTAGGAACATTATGGAATGTTTATTCTTTCTATGTTTTATATGCTGAAATAGATAAATTTGATCCAACTAAGTACTCTGATTTTGTTTCAGATAATATAATGGATAAATGGATTATATCTAAATTAAACACATTAATCGAAACAGTTGATGATGGATTAAATACTTATAAAATTACTCAAGCAGCATTAGCTATTGAAGATTTTACTGATGAATTATCAAACTGGTATGTAAGAAGAAACAGATCAAGATATTGGTCACAAGAGTTAACAAACGATAAGATAGGAGCTTATGTAACTTTATATAAAGTTCTAACAAATTTAGTTAAGGTGGCATCACCATTTGTACCGTTTATGACTGAAGAAATCTATCAAAATTTAGTTGTGAATCTTGATAAAAATGCGCCAGAAAGTATTCATCTATGCACTTGGCCAGAAGTTGATAAATCTGCAATAAATAAAGAACTAGAAAAAGAAATGGATTTAGCATATACACTTGTTAAGCTTGGAAGAAGTGCTAGAAACGCTGCAAATGTTAAGAATAGACAGCCACTTTCTGAATTACTTATATCAACAAAATCTCTTCCAGATTATTATGGAGATATTGTAAAAGAAGAATTAAATATCAAAAAGGTTGAGCTTGGAGCAGACCTTTCAAAATATGTTAACTTTGAAATAAAACCTAATCTACCTGTTATAGGTAAGTTATATGGAAAATTAATTCCTCAAATCAGAAAGGCAATTTCTGAAAAGAACCAAATGGAATTGGCTCAAAAGATTCAAAATGGTGGAAGTGAAACTATAACTGTTAATGATACAGAAATAGTTCTTACAAATGAAAATCTTTTAGTTACAATGCAAGGTTTAGAAGGTTATGCATTCGCAGGAGAAGGTGAACTTGGAGTTGTTTTAGATACAACTGTAACACCAGAACTTCAAGAAGAAGGGCATGTAAGAGAAATTATTTCAAAGATTCAAAATATGAGAAAAGATAAAGGATTTGAAGTTGCTGATAGAATAAATCTTTATGTATCAAATAACGATATGTTAATTGATGTTATTAAGAAATTCGAACAAACAATAAAGAAAGAGACTTTAACTTGTGAAGTTCTTTATAATCAAGAATCTAATTATTCAGAAACAGTTATAAATAGTGAAACATTAAACATGAATGTTGAAGTTGTAAGATAAAAACTAAAATGACTAGGAATAAAAGATTTTATTAATATTCCTAGTCATTTTAATATACATATACATATTTAATGTAGTTTTCATATATATTTCTTATATAAGATTGTAAATTAGTTAATATGTTTATAAATTTAAGATTAAAAACTATGATTTTTGACAAAACTTACAATAAAATAATAATTTATTTTAAGTTATGTTGATTTATAAGGCAATATGTTAGTATAATGAGATTATCTAGAAAAATTCAAAGGAGGAATAATAATGGCTACTTCTATTAAGGATGTTGCAAAAGAAGCAGGAGTATCAATTGCAACCGTTTCTAGAGTTTTAAATGATATCGATGTAGTAAACGAAGATACTAAGAAGAAAGTTTTAGATGCAATAAAAAAGCTTGGATACAGACCAAATATAGTTGCAAGAAGTTTAAAAACTCAAAGAACAAAGACAATAGGGATTTTACTTCCTGATATATCAAACCAGTTTTACCCAGAAATTGTAAGAGGTGCTGAAGATGTTTCAAATATATACGATTACAATATAATACTTTGTAATTCAGACCTTGATATAGAAAAGGAAAAAGAATATTTAAGAGTACTTAAAGAAAAAATGGTTGATGGTGTAATTTATATGAGTAGTTCTCTTAATGAAGAAATATTAGAATTAATCAATGAATTAGATTTAAAGACTGTTTTGGTTGAAACTAAGGATAAAGAAGGAGTTTTACCAAGTGTAACAATTGATAATGTTAAAGCTAGCTATGATAGCACAAAATTATTAATTGAAAAAGGAATAAAAGAAATCGCCTTTATAGGAACTGAAAAAGAAAGCAAAAATGCTTGGGGTGATAGATACATTGGTTATGAAAATGCAATGAAGGAATCAGGAATAGAAATAGATCCTGAACTAGTTTATCTAAGCTCAATGAAAGTAAAGAGCGGGTATGAAGGCATACAAAAATTCATAAAGCAAAATAAGAAATTTAGAGGTGTTGTATGTGCTTCTGATGATATTGCAATGGGAGCAATTAATGCATTAAGGGATAATAAATTGGAAGTTCCAAAAGACGTAAGTGTAATTGGATTCAATGATAATTTTGCAGCTTCAATTTTCTATCCAAAGATTACAACAATTTCTCAACCGACTTATGATATGGGTTCTGTTGCTATGAGAATGCTTATAAAACTTTTAAACAAGAAAGAGTTAGATGAGCCACATTATGTTTTAGAACATCAGCTAGTTGAAAGAGAAAGTACAGTTTAATAGAAAAATAGTCAATATTTATACTTAGTTAGTATAAATATTAAATGTACATGATTATAAAGGACTACTTCAAGATAGTTTAAAGCTATTTTGGAGTAGTCCTTTATTAGCGTTAAAGTTATAATTAGTTGCATGTACAACTAATTTGTGTTAATATAATTTGTATGTAATTATCTGGATATGAAATATGATTATTGTTAATACTATATTAATATGATTAAGATAGGGGAGAAGCAATATGGATTGCTATCAGCATATAGGTAAGTATATTGGTGAAATACATAGAGCCAGCTATATGTATTTTGGCAAGCGATTTAGTAAATTTGGGATAGGTGCTGGTCAGTACTTATTTCTTTTAAATCTTTATGAAAATGATGGTATAACACAAGAAGAATTGACGAAAAAGGTTAGGTTAGATAAAGCGACAACAGCTAGGGCAATAAAGAAATTAGAGGATGAAGGTTATGTAAGGAGAATAAAAAAAGAAAGTGATAAGCGCGCATATAGACTGGAACTAACTGAAAAAGCAGAACAAATTAAAGATGATGTATATTCTATAATGAATGAATGGGAGGCTAAAATTAGAACGTGTTTTACTGATGAGGAATCTCAAGAATTAATGAATTTGTTGAATAAATTATCTAAGAGTTCTTTAATTAATAAGGAGGATATTCATGAATAAGCAGAATAGATTAGGAGAAATGAGTGTAGGAAAATTGTTACTTGAGTTTTCAATTCCTGCAATTATAGGAATGTTAGTTAATACATTATATAACATAATAGATAGAATATTTATTGGACATATAGAAGGCATAGGTGAACTCGCTATGGCCGGTGTTGGAATTACAATGCCAATAATGTTTATAATTTTAGCATTTGGTATGTTAATCGGAATAGGTACAGCTACAAAAGTGTCAATAAAGCTTGGAGAGCATGATAAGGAAGGAGCAGAAAGACTTCTAGGAAATGCATTTACATTAATAATAATAATTGGTGTGTTATTAACGCTGTTTGGTCATATATTTGCTAATCCACTTTTGAAAGCATTTGGAGCGAGTGAAAATATTATAGGCTATGGAGAAGACTTTATAAGGGTAATTATTAGTGGTTGTATATTTAATTTGATGAGTTTTGGTTTGAATCATTCAATTAGAAGTGATGGAAGTCCTAAAATAGCAATGGCGTCTATGCTAATGAGTGCTATTATAAACATCATCTTAGATCCAATATTTATATTCGGTTTAGGCCTTGGAGTTAAAGGAGGAGCCCTTGGAACTGTTGTTGCGCAGACAATAAGCAGTATATGGATTTTATATTATTTCACAAAGGGATCTAGTGTACTTAAGATAAGAAGGAAAAATTTAAAATTGGAGAAGGATGCAGTTTTAAGTATTTTTGCTATAGGGATTAGTCCATTTAGTATGCAGCTTGCACAAAGTGCAGTTCAAGTAATAACTAATAATTCATTGCAGTCATATGGTGGTGATTTAGCTGTAGGAGCAATGACTATAGTGAACAGCTTAGCTATGATATTTTTAATGCCTATATTTGGATTAAATCAGGGACTTCAGCCTATAATCGGTTATAATTTTGGCGCTAGAAAATATGATAGAGTTAAGCAAGCAGTAAAATACGGGGTTATTACAGCTACAATAATAGTGGTGATAGGATTTATAATAATTGAAGGAATTCCAGAAGCATTAGTTAAGATTTTTAATAATGAATCATCCCTTATAGAAGTAACAGCTCATGGAATGAGAATATTTTTAATTATGCTGCCATTTATAGGAGCACAAATTATAATTACGAATTTCTTTCAATCAATAGGAAGAGTAAAAATATCGATGTTTTTAAGCTTATTGAGACAGGTGATAATATTAATTCCGTGTCTTATAATAATTCCAAGGTTCAAAGGATTAGATGGAGTATGGATCGCAGGAGCAACATCTGATATACTATCAGTTATAATTACATTCATTGTATTTTTTAAGACATCAAAGGATTTAATGGGAAATGGAAAAGAACAAAAAGTTATTTTAGAAAATTAAAAGAATAGGTATGCCTCAATATAGTTCCTAATATATTGAGACATACCTATTTTATTTAAAGAATCCCTTCGTTTTTTAAAATATCTTCTAATTTTTGAACTCTATTCGATAAACAAATAAACTTTTCTTTTAATTGTTCTTTTGAAGGCTCATCATTATTTATAACTTTTTCCATATCTTCTACAGTCTTTAGAGCTTCTTCTACATCTTGTTGAGCTATCTTTAAATTTGAATCATTCATAAAAATTCTCCTTAAAATAATATAATTATGTTTAGTAATTATATCCTATCACTACTAAAAAATAAGTGCAAGGAATATAAATGTAAAGAACAACTATACTATGGGGGAGAATATGATAAATTATATTTGGTTTTTTCTAATATTTTTTGGGATTCTAGTTGGATTATTGACTGGAAATGGAGAGATCATTTCCAAAGCAATAATTAGTTCGTCAGGTAATACTGTAACTTTTATGATTGAGCTTACAGGAATAATGTGCTTTTGGTGTGGAGTTATGAAAGTTGCAGAAAATAGCGGACTCACTGAAAAATTATCAAAGTTATTAAAGCCTATTCTTAAAAGAATTTTTAAAGAAGCTGCAAAGGATGAAAAAGCTTTAGGAGCTATTGTTATGAATCTTACTGCTAATATGATGGGGTTATCAAATGCAGCAACACCTTTTGGAATAAAGGCAATGGAAGAAATGGATAGGCTTAATTCAGATAAAGAAACAGCCTCAAATGATATGGCGCTTTTTCTTGTCTTAAATGCTACATGTATACAGTTAGTACCCTCGACGATAATATCTATAAGAGCAGCCTGTAATTCTGTTAATCCTGGAATAATAATATTGCCGACTATAGCATCAACAGCAACAGCTGCAATAGTTGGAGTAATATGCTGCAAAATATTACAGAAATACTTTTAGAAATTTCAATAATGCAATTTAATTAGAAATGCTGCAAGGAGGATTATAGAATTATGTTTAATTACTTAAGTAAAAGCATAATACCAATAATATTTTTACTTATAATAACATATGGGATGTTCAAAGGAAGAAAGGTTTATGAATGGTTTATAGAGGGTGCTAAGGATGGATTGATGGTAATCTTAAGGATATTTCCATATCTTTTAGCTATGATAATTGCAGTGCAAGTATTTAGAGAAGCAAAATTAATGGATTTACTAAATAACCTAATTGCTCCACTTGCAAACTTAATAGGATTGCCTAAAGATCTAATACCATTACTAATAATAAAACCACTGTCAGGAAGTGGTGCCATTGGTGTGTTTACAGATATAATAAAAAGTTTAGGACCAGATACAAGAACAGGTCTTATAGCTTCAGTTGTAATGGGAAGCACAGAAACTATATTTTATACAATTACAGTTTATTTCGGAGCAATTAAGGTAAAAAAGATAAGGCATACTTTATGGGCAGCAGTATTTGCTGATGCAACAGCAATAATTATGGCTATATTTATGGTAAATATATGTTTTTAAAATAACAAATCTAATTATTTGATAAAATTTGTTAGTTAGAATATTTATTAGTTAGAATCATTGGAGTATTATATTAACATAGGAATATATTTTAATAGTAGAAAAGAGGCTAAATTATGAATAAAGATACTTATATAGAAAACAGAATCAAACTTATGAATAGTATAGAAGATAATTCAGTAATGATATTATTTGCAGGTAAACCAGCTAAAAAGACAGGGGATGAATTCTATCAATTTACTCCAGATAAGAATTTTTATTATTTAACAGGAATACAAGAAGACGGACATTTGGTTGTATTATCTAAATATAATAATATAGTAAGTGAAAAGTTATTTTTGACAGATTTAGATTTAGATAAAGAAATGTGGAGTGGAAAAACATTAAGAGATTTTGAGGGAAAAGAGATATCCGGGATAAATGATGTATCTTATATGAAGGAGTTTACTTCGTACCTAAATGCATTAATAAAGGGAAAAGAAAGAGTTAATTTGTATCTAGATTTGGATAGAGAAGAGTTTGAAGAAGGTGACTCTGTATCAAATAGATTTGCAAAAGAGATTGTTAGTAAGTATCCACATATTAATATAAAGAATTTTACAAGTATAATTGCACCTCTAAGAATGGTTAAGTCTGAGAATGAGATAAAGGAAATGAGGAAAGCAATAGAGATAACTATTGAAGGCGTAAAGTCTTTAATGAAAAATGTGAAGGCTGGAATGAAGGAATATGAAATCGAGGCTTATTTTGATTTTGAATGCAAAACAAGAGGCGTTAAAGATTATGCTTTTAGAACAATAGCAGCAGCAGGGAAAAATGCAACAATACTTCATTACGTAGATAATAACAGTGAGTTGAAAGATGGAGATTTAATTCTATTTGATCTTGGAGCTCAGTGGAATTTATATAATGCAGATATAACAAGGGCATTCCCTATAAATGGCAAGTTCACTCAAAGACAAAAGGAAGTTTATGAAGCTGTACTTAGAGTTAATAAAGCAGTAATTGAAAGAATAAAGCCTGGAGTGGATTCGAAGGAATTAAATGTATGGGCTAAAGATTTAATTGCACAAGAATGTATTGGATTAGGGCTTATAAAAGAAAAATCAGAAGTTAACAGATATTATTGGCATAAAATAGGTCATAGTTTAGGTTTAGATACTCATGATTTAGGGATACTTGGTAGAGAATTCACATTTGCAGAAGGAATGGTATTTACAGTGGAACCAGGTATATATATAGCTGAAGAAAATATAGGCATAAGAATTGAAGATGATATTTTAGTTACTAAAGATGGATGTGAAGTTTTAACTAAGAATATGATTAAGGAAATTGATGAAATCGAAGAATTTATGAAATAATATATTATTGCAGAAAATAAGAACCTAATAAGATTAAGATACATAGATGTGTTTACTTATTAGGTCTTATGACGTTCTTAAAAAATACATCTAAAAGAGGGAATAAATATGAGAGTATTAGAAAGAATACAAAAATTAAGAGAAATAATGAAAAAAGAGAATATAGATTATTATATAGTTCCAAGCGAAGATTTTCATCAAAGTGAATATGTGGCTGAATGTTTTAAGTCTAGAGCATATATAACAGGCTTTACTGGCTCAGCAGGAACAGCATTGATCGGAATGGAAAAAGCAATACTATGGACAGATGGAAGATACTTTATACAAGCCAATGAACAATTAAAAGATTCTGGAGTAGAGCTTTTTAAAATGAGAATTCCTGGATGGCCGACTTTAGAAGAGTGGTTGATGGAAAATATGATGGATGGTCAAACTTTAGGTTTTGATGGGAGAGTATTATCGGTTAATCAATATAAAGAAATTCTAAAAATAAAAGAAAATAAAAATATAAACATAGTAATGAATAAAGACTTAATTGAAGAAATATGGGAAGACAAACCTGAAATGCCCAAAGAAAAAGTTTTTTTGCATGAAGTAAAGTATTGCGGAAAAACTGCAAATGAAAAGATTCAAGAAGTAAGAAATGAAATGAAAAAGCTATGTGGAAAGTCATATATAATATCATCATTAGATGATATAGCATGGATTTTTAATATTAGAGGAAATGATGTAAAGTATACACCAGTAGTTCTAGCGTATGCATTAATTGATGAAGAGAAAGCTGTGCTATACATAGATAGGGAAAAGATATCATCTGCTGATGAAAAAACATTAACTAAAGAAGGCATAATAATAAAAAATTATGAGGATATATTTGAAGATATAAAAGAAGTACAAGATAGTGTTATATTAGACCCAAGCAAAATAAGTGCGTATATATACAATCAGATTAATAAAAAAATAAAGAAGATAGAAGAAATAAATATAACTACAAAATTAAAGGCTATAAAGAATAATAAGGAAATAGAAAATCTTAAAAATTGTCAACTTAAAGATGGTGTTGCAATGGTAAGGTTTATTAAGTGGATTAAAGAAAGTCTGGATAAGGAAGATATAACAGAGATAACCTTGGCGGAAAAGTTATGTAATTTTAGGAGTCAAGGAGATTTATTTATTGAAGAAAGCTTTGGAACAATTGCAGGGTATAAAGAACATGCAGCGATGATGCATTATTCTGCAACAGAAGAAAGCGCATATAAGTTAGAAAAAGAAGGAATACTGTTAGTAGATAGCGGTGGACAATATTTTGATGGAACTACAGATATAACACGTAGCATTGTTTTGGGAAAATTGACTGAAGAAGAAAAACGAGATTTTACGCTAGTTCTAAAAGCGCATATCAATCTTATGAAAGCAAAATTTTTAAAAGGAACTACAGGATCCAATATAGATATTTTAAGTAGAAGGGTTTTATGGGAAGAAGGAATAGATTACAAGTGTGGAACAGGTCATGGGGTTGGATTCTGCTTAAGTGTTCATGAAGGTCCACAAACAATAAGGCCAGTACCGAATACAATAGAATTAGAGCCGGGAATGATATTAACTAATGAGCCAGGAATATATAGAGAAGGAAAACATGGAATAAGGACAGAAAATATTATGCTAGTTGTTGAAGACGAAAGAAATGCTGAGTTTGGAGAATTTTATAAATTCGAAACTATGTCATATTGTCCAATAGACTTAGATGGAATCAATGTTCAATTGCTGACAGAGGATGAAAAAGAGTGGTTAAATAATTATCATAAAGAGACTTATGATAAATTAAGTCCATTCTTGAGTGATAGTGAAAAACAATTTCTTAAAGAAGTAACTCAAGAAATATAACTTAAACATTATAAATAGGTTATTGCACTTGAGAGCAACAAATAGTATAATGTAAATAATTTGGGGATTAATATATATTATAGGTTGAAAATTTTGCCTATAAGATTGAAAGAAGATAATCTCTGAAGTAAACTAATAATAATTAAATAGAATGCTATGAAGAGAAGAGTAATAAAAGAATCATTCCATAAGAGAGCTAATATATGCTGAAAGTTAGCGTTTGTGAATTTTATGAAGATGGTCTCAGAGCATGTTTCTTGAGTCAAAATTATTTGGTTAGGGAAATACGGAAGCGACCGTTATATTGCAGGGTGATGTTGGTCACCTACTGAGTTATTTGCTGTGAGGTAAATAAGAATTAGAGTGGTAACACGTATAATACGTCTCTATATAGGTTTTAATACTTATATAGAGATTTTTTTGTGCTTATGGAAGACCGAAGATAATGCCAAGATAATTTGAAGACAAAAACATGAAGATGGTAATAATATTAGAATATATATTCTAATATTCTAATATTCTGAAGAATATGCTTGAAAAATGCGGGCTAGAGATGTCATGACACAATATATAGAAGGTAAAAATTAATATTATAATAGAAAAATAGCAATAAATAATTGCTTTAATATAAGGAGGACACAAATAATGTGTACAGATTGTAAAAAAACATATTATATTACGACACCAATTTATTATCCATCAACAAAGCTTCATATAGGTAATACCTATACAACTGTAGCTGCTGATGCTTTAGCAAGATTTAAGAGATTAACAGGCTATGATGTAATGTTCTTAACAGGAACAGATGAGCATGGCCAAAAGATCCAAAGAATAGCCGAAGAAAAAGGAATCACACCAAAGCAACACGTAGATGAAGTTGTTGCTGGTATTAAGGATCTTTGGAGCATGATGAATATAAGTTATGATAAGTTTATTAGAACTACTGATGATTATCATATTAAAGCTGTTCAAGATATATTTAAGAAATTATATGATCAAGGAGATATATATAAGAGTTCTTATGAAGGTTGGTATTGCACACCTTGTGAATCTTTCTGGACTGATACACAATTAGTTAATGGAAACTGCCCTGATTGCGGAAGACCAGTTGAAAAATCAAAGGAAGAAGCATATTTCTTCAAGATGAGCAAGTATGCTGATAAGTTAATCAAATATATTGAAGACCATCCAGAGTTCATTCAACCAGAATCAAGAAAAAATGAAATGCTAAATAATTTCTTAAGACCAGGTCTTCAAGATCTTTGTGTTTCAAGAACAAGCTTTAACTGGGGAGTACCTGTAACTTTTGATGAAAGTCATGTTGTATATGTTTGGATTGATGCATTATCAAACTATATCACTGCCCTTGGATATGGCCAAGAAAATAAAGATTTATATAATAAATACTGGCCAGCAGATGTACATTTAATAGGAAAAGATATTTTAAGATTCCATACTATTTATTGGCCAATAATGTTAATGGCGCTAGATTTACCTCTTCCAAAGCAAGTTTTCGGTCATGGATGGCTACTTGTTGACGGTGGAAAAATGTCAAAATCTAAAGGTAATGTAGTAGATCCAGTTGTTCTTGTAAATGAATTTGGAGTTGATCCTGTAAGATATTATTTATTAAAAGAAATTCCATTTGGAGCAGATGGATTATTTAATAATGAAATATTTATAAAGAAAATAAATTCAGACCTTTGTAATGATTTGGGTAATCTTTTATCAAGAACAGTTGCAATGGTTGAAAAATATTTTGGTGGAGAAATGCCAGCTCAAGATGAAAAAGAAGCTATTGATGATGAGTTAATAAATTTAGCATTATCAGCACCAGCTAAAATTGAGGAAGCAATAAACGAATTAAATATACCACAAGCTTTAGAATATGTTTTTGAATTAATAAGAAGAGCAAATAAATATATAGATGAAACAACTCCATGGATATTAGCTAAAGATGAAAGTAAAAAAGCTAGACTTGGAACAGTTCTTTATAATTTAGCGGAAAGTCTTAGATTTGCATCAGTAATGATTTCAGCATTCTTACCAGAAACATCTAAGAAGATTAATGAACAAATTAATACTACAGAAATTTCATGGGAATCATTAAAGTCATTTGATGGAATTAAGGCAGGAACTAAGGTAGTAAAAGCTGATAACTTATTCCCAAGAATAGATGTAGATAAGAAATTAGAAGAATTAGAAGCTTTAAAGGCTGCTCAAGCGCCAGCTAAGAGAGAAATTACACCTATAAAAGAAGAAATAACAATAGATGATTTCGAAAAGGTTGATTTAAGAGTAGTAAAAGTATTAGCATGTGAACCAATAAAGGGAGCTAAGAAATTATTAAAATTAAAAGTTGATTTAGGTGGAGAAGAAAGACAAGTGGTTTCAGGAATATCTAAGTTCTATAAACCAGAAGAAATAGTAGGTAAAAATGTAGTTTTAGTTGCTAACTTAAAGCCAGTAAAACTTAGAGGGGAATTATCACAAGGAATGATTTTATGTGCTGCAACAGATGATGACAGTATATTAAAAGCAGTGGACCCGGGTGAGATTCCAACAGGTAGCATTGTAAGATAATTATAAAAAAATAGAACGTCTCACTTAGGGGAGTGAGACGTTCATTAACCATACTAAATAAATGGTTAAAAGGGGTAAATAATAATGCTTTAACTACTTTACAATATTAATTTTAATGCATTAATATGTCATCTAGGTGTCAAAAAATAAATTCGTAAAAAAAATTATTTACGAATTTATTTTTATTTTAATTGCTATGATTTGCATTGAATTATATAGTTTTAAGTAAGATTATCATAAAGAGGTATAAGTAATAATTTTATGTTATTATTTAAGTAAGTAATGCTAAATTTAAATGCAGTAGTTTTAGAATATGATAATTTGGAAATAATGTTAATAGGAAAGGAATATTGGTTTATGAATCAAAAATTTAAAATAATAGATAGCCATGCTCATTATGATGATGAAGCTTTTAATGAAGATAGAGAATATTTACTAAATGAGATTAATGAAAATGGAGTTATTGGAATCCTAAATTGCGCATCATCATATGATAGTTTAAAAACAACAGATCAACTAACTAAAGATCATGATTTTATCTTTGGTGCTTTAGGAATACATCCGGAAAATGCAAATGAGATGAAAATCGATACACTAGATGAAATTAAAGCTTATATTAAGAATAATGACAAAATAGTAGCTATTGGGGAGATTGGATTAGACTATTATTGGGATGAAAATCCACCTAAAGATATTCAAAAGGATGTATTTAGAAGGCATATGAATTTAGCTAAAGAACTAAATTATCCAGTTGTTATTCATGATAGAGATGCACATCAAGACACATTAGAAATAATTAAGGAGTTTCCAGAAGTTACAGGTGTAGTTCACTGTTTTTCAGGAAGTGTGGAATTTGCGAAGGAATGCATAAAATTAGGGTATTATATAGGGATAACAGGTGTTGTTACATTTAAAAATGCAAAAAAGGTTGTTGAAGTAGTTAGAGAAATCCCTTTAGAAAAGATACTTGTAGAAACTGATTGTCCGTATATGGCACCTGAACCAAACAGAGGAAAAAGAAATAAATCAGATTATATTGAATATATAATAACTAAGATAGCAAAAATTAAGAATATTGACCCTTATGAGGCAAATTTGAGATTTAACGAGAATTTTTTTAGATTGATTAGAAAGGAAAAATAAGGTAAAATATTAAGTGTACACTTTAAATATAATTTCTGTATTCAACATAAAGTAAATCTAATCTTAAACTGAAATTATCATTAAGTTTAATAAATGTTTCTATAATTTCATATCATTAAATTTTAATTTCATAATGAAGTAATATTAAATACCGCTATCATTTTTATATATTATATTTTATGCACAAAGTGCATTATTACAATGCTTCATTATATTGCAAGAGTTTACTAATTTGACAAGTCTAGAATATTAATATATAATTCAAAAGACACTCTTGCCAAAGGAGGGAAAATAATGATAGAAAAATTGAGACAATTTATTAGGCAAAGTTTTTCTAACGGTCCGAAGGCAAAAATTATAATTGGAACAATTGCGATAGCATTTGTAGTTGTTACAGCAGTGACTATAATGAGCATAAGAAAAACGCTCGTAATAAGTATAGACGGTAAAGAAGCGACTTTTGTCACTTACAAGGGGACTGTTAAAGGTGTGTTGCAAGAAAATGGGATAGAATTATCGCCTAAAGATAAAGTGCAACCATCCTTGGAATCCAAAGTATCTGAAAAAGAAACTATTAAAGTAAAAAAGGCTGTTCCAGTAGATATTAAGGCTGGTGGAATGGAAGTACAATTGCAAACGGCAGAGGATACGGTTGAGGATATGCTGGATGCAGAGAAAAATACATTAAAAGATCAAGGAATAGAATTTGACAAAGACGTAGATGAGGTATCACCATCCCTAGAGTCTAAGTTAGAGGGTAACGAAAGTGTCCAACTTGTCAAAGTGGAAACAAAAGATGTCACCGAAAAGCAGCCAATTAACTTCGATACAATTGTAGAAAAAGATGAAAATTTGGACAGTAGTGTTCAGAAGGTTAAGAGTGAAGGAGTTAATGGTGAGAAACAAATTACTTATCAAATAATATATAAAGATGGGGTAGAGATTTCTCGTAATGTAAAGAGTACTAAAACCATATTGGAACCACAAAATGAAGTTGTGGTCAAAGGAACTGGTCAAGTGTACGCAAGCAGAGGTGGAGACAGAATAACTTATAAGAAAAAGATTAATTGCACAGCAACAGCTTATAGCAACCATTCTACTACAGCTACAGGGAGAACGCCTGTTAGAAATCAAGGTGGTATGAGTACGATTGCAGTAGATCCATCCGTAATACCGCTAGGAAGTAAAGTATATGTGGAAGGGTATGGATATGCAATTGCATCAGATACAGGTGGTGCTATAAAGGGCGACAGAATTGACATATACCTTAATTCGTCAAATGAATGTGATTCATGGGGAAGAAGATCAGTTGATGTATTAGTAGTTGCTTACCCAGGGCAATGGTAAGCTATTTTAAGAGATAACAGATGTTATCTCTATTTTTTTCTTTGAATTTGTGGATGTTTTATCATATTATCACTACTTTACAATAAAATTAACTGACTCCGTCATGCGAAGCAATAAAATCTATTACATCTTTAGCAGTTGATATAT
>NZ_JBJIAB010000049.1:0-38445 GCF_045310795.1 Candidatus Clostridium helianthi | reverse complement strand
AAAGTTAAGGTCTATAGCGCCGATGGTACTGCATGGGAGACTGTGTGGCAGAGTAGGACGTTGCGAGGTAAGCAAAAAAGATAGTTGTAATAACTATCTTTTTTTATTTATTATCATAAAATATTTTAAATAATTAAATTATTGTATAGAACATTTTAATTGTTCTATATGTCCTGTAACTTTAACCTTCCTATAAATCTTTGATATAATCCCATTTTCATCTATTACGAATGTACTTCTTTCAATACC
Organism: Candidatus Clostridium helianthi; assembly: GCF_045310795.1. Classification (NCBI taxonomy): domain Bacteria; kingdom Bacillati; phylum Bacillota; class Clostridia; order Eubacteriales; family Clostridiaceae; genus Clostridium; species Candidatus Clostridium helianthi. The sequence goes on along the minus strand of NZ_JBJIAB010000049.1, from coordinate 38,196 downwards.
TATGGATTTCTTTCCAAACATATTTTTTTCTTTTAATACACCGTAGAGATTACATACCTCTTCTTTTTCATCCGAAAGAAGAATGAATGGCAATTCATATTTAGTAATAAATTTATCATGAGATGTTAGAGAATCTCTACTTACACCTAGAATAACGGCATTTTGGGTATCAAAATCATCTAAAGCGTTTTTAAAATCTTGTGCTTCTTGTGAACAGCCAGGAGTATTATCTTTAGGATAAAAATACAAGATAACTTTTTTATTTAAATAATCACTTAATTTATGTTCTTTTTTATCAGATCCTACTAATGCAAAATCAGGAGCTTTCATTCCTTCTTCTAAAATTAAACTTTCCATTTTATTACCTCCATATTTTTTATAATAATTATTATCTATCAAGATTGAATATTTGTAAAGTAGAAAAGAAATATTACGACTGGGTTTATTTAGAATGTATAACTGTGAATTCCATGCAAAATAACTAATTGATAAAAAATACATGCAAAATTTAAAATACTGTTGACATATATAGCAATAAAATGTATACTTTATATCATAGTAAACAACTAAGAATAATATAATATATTAATTTTTATCAAGAAAGGCGGAGGGACTGGCCCTATGATGCCTAGCAACCTGAATTAAAAATCTATTTTAATTTAAGGTGCTAATTCCTGCAGATATTTTATCTGAAAGATAAGAATGTACATATTTTTTTGCTACTTTCTTATCTAGAAAGTAGCTCTTTTATTATCTAAATGTCTAATTATTTGTATATTTCTCTAGGATTGTGATAAAAATCAAATTCAAAGCTAAATATAATATCTAGAAAATTAGGGTAACGTACAAATCATAGTAAATATATTAAAAATAAAAATTATATAAAATGGGGGCAACAAATTATGAGTAATCAAGAAAGAAAATTAAAATTTGAAACACTTCAACTTCATGTAGGGCAAGAACAACCTGATTCAGCAACAGATTCTAGAGCAGTACCAATTTACCAAACAACTTCATATGTATTTAAAAATTCTGCACATGCAGCAGCAAGATTTGGACTAGCTGATGCTGGAAATATATATGGTCGTTTAACAAATTCAACACAAGATGTTTTTGAAAAACGTGTTGCAGCTTTGGAAGGCGGAGTAGCAGCTCTTGCGGTAGCATCTGGAGCAGCAGCAATAACATATGCATTGCAAAATATAACTAAAGCTGGTGATCACATAGTTGCAGAAAAAACTATATATGGAGGATCTTATAATTTGTTAGCACATACGTTTCCTACAAACGGTGTTACAACAACATTTGTAGATCCATCTGACCTATCAAATTTTGAAAATGCAATTCAAGATAATACGAAAGCAATTTTAATTGAATCACTTGGAAATCCAAACTCAAATATTTTAGATGTTAAAGCATTAGCAGAAATTGCACATAAGCATAAAATACCACTAATAGTGGACAACACATTTGGAACACCATACTTATTTAGACCGATTGAACATGGGGCAGATATAGTTGTTCATTCAGCAACTAAATTTATTGGGGGGCATGGTACATCACTAGGTGGAGTTATTGTGGATTCTGGAAAATTTGATTGGATAGGTTCAGGAAAGTTCCCACAATTATCAGAAGCAGATCCAAGTTATCATGGAATTAAGTTTGCAGAGGCAGTTGGGGCTGCCGCATATGTGACAAGAATTCGTGCTATTTTATTAAGAGATACGGGTGCATGCATAAGTCCATTTAATGCATTTATATTATTACAAGGTTTAGAAACTCTTTCACTTAGAGTTGAACGTCATGTTGAGAATGCTTTAAAAGTTGTAGAATTTTTAAAGAATCATCCAAAGGTTGAAAGTGTTAATCATCCATCGCTACCAGAGAGTGCTGATAATGCTTTATATAAAAAATATTTTCCTAAGGGAGCAGGTTCTATATTCACATTCGAAATTAAGGGTGGAGCAAAGGAAGCGCAGGAATTTATTGATAAACTACAAATATTCTCACTACTTGCAAATGTAGCTGATGTTAAATCATTAGTAATTCACCCAGCTAGTACAACACATTCTCAAATGAATGAAACTGAACTAGCAGAGTCAGGAATTAAACCAAATACAATCCGTCTTTCAATAGGAACAGAACATATTGATGATATAATTTATGATTTATCTCAAGCATTTGAAAGTTAGGAATTATTTAGTTAATAAAGAAAATAATTATTCAACTTAGTTCTAAGAAAAAGTTTTGATAGATTAAAAGTTTTTGGTTAGTTACTTAAGAAGTAGAAGGCAAACAGTCAATATGAGAGTTTGCCTTCTATTTTTCTTTGGAGTGATAAATTCATGATAGTAATTAATATGGTGTAAAACACAATATTATGAGAACAATATAGAATAATTATTAGTTATAATTTAAATGTTTTATTCTATAATCGCTAGGATACACACCTACATTAGATTTAAATACTCTGCTAAAATAGAAGGCATCTTTATAACCAATTAATTCACCAACCTTTTTTATTTCCAAGTCAGGCTGATTAATTAAAAGCTGTTTGGCTTCATTAATGCGAATTCTAGTGATATATTTTATAGGAGTTACTCCGGTATATTTCTTAAAAATCTTACTTATATATTCATTTGTAAATCCAAATTTCTCAGAAATTTCGGTTATTGATGTCACAGAGGCATAGTTATTAAGCAAGTAATTTTCAAGTAACTGGCTTAAGCTTTCAGGCTTTAGACTGTGGTGATCAATTGAAAATGAAGAGAATTCTTTACTTTCGGACTCAAGCATAACAAGAATGCTTTGTAAAGCAGTGCTAAGTTCTTCTATTTTTACTGGTTTTAATAAGAAATCTTTTACACCATATTTTAATGCAGTCTGAGCATATTTAAAATCATTGTATCCGCTTAATACTATAGTCTTTATATGAGGATGATTTTTGTAGAGATATTTAATTAATTCTAATCCATCGTATTGAGGCATTCTTATATCAGTAATAACTAGAGAGGGACATTGCTGTTCTATGAGAGGAATAGCAATTTCTCCATTGCTAGCTTCACCTACTAATTCAAAAGGAATAGATAAAGAATTAATCTTTTTTATTATATTCTGTCTTATAAGATGTTCATCTTCAACAACAATAAGTTTATAGGTGTGTGTATTGTTCATAAAAATCCTCCTTATTTAGATGTACGGGTCCACCGATTATAAAAATTGTTTTATTTTTTTGAGAATTATCAATCGAAAATATAGCTTCAGTACCATATAAAAGTTGTAATCTTAGATATACATTTTTAAGTCCCATTCCACCAATTCTTAATGATTTTAGTTCTTTAGTTCTGTTTAAATTATAGAGATTAGATAATAATTTCTCTTTATCTTGATCACTTAAACAACCACCATTATCTTCGATATATATAAGCCACTTTTGATCGTTTGTTATAGAAGATTTGATATCTAAAATCCAAGGTGGTGAGGAGCTAAAGCCATATTTAAAAGCATTTTCTACTATAGGTTGTATTATTAGTTTAGGAATTAAAATGTTCTTTGTTGATTCATCAATATTTGAAGTATAAATAAAATCACTTCCATATCGCATTTTCATACATTCAATATATTTTTCCGTATATGATATTTCTAAAGATAAAGGAACAGCAGTTTCATCGCATGTTGTAATATAACGGAAATAATCACACAATGCATGACATATATTAATTATTTCACTATTCATATCTTCTTCAGCCATGATACTTATATTTGTTAAACTGTTATATAAAAAGTGTGGATTAATAAGAGATTGAGTCGCTTGTAGTTTTGCGCGAGTTTCTTCTGATCTTAATAATAAAATTTCATGAGAAGAATCTCTTAATTTTTCATACATATCACAAAACGATTGATAGAGCTCAGAAATTTCAAGTATATTACTATTAATTGGAACCAATAGAGTTTCATTTTCATTTAATACTCTGTCTATAGTGACCATCTTTGTAGAATTGGTTAAAGTACTTAAAGGTTGAGTTAATCTACTTGAAATTATAAAACATAGAAATAGTGTAAAAATGATTGAAATTATAGCTATAATAATAAAACCTTCTTTAAAAGAGTGCAATGATCTGAAAACAACTTCCTTAGGTTCAACGGCAATGATTGTCCAATTATATGAATCGACTTTTTGATACGACATCAGGACATCATGCTTGCTATCTATATTAATAAAATACCCAACTGATGGACTTAAATTGTGTTCTTGTATAGTATTAGTATAATTTATATTATCTTCTGGGGCAGATGAATAGGGGTAAACTAACTCATTATGTTCATTATATACATAGAATGATGTTGAAGGGTTTTTTAGCTTTAACTCTGAAATTAGAGAAAATACAGTGTTGCAATCTTGTACTACTTCAACAATACCTTCTGGTTCATTATTTCGATTAAAAAATACACGTGAAAGTGAAAGATAATGGTGGTTCGACATATTTTCAATTTTAGTAGGAGAGTATGATAATTTATCAGTAAGAAAAATATTTTTTTCACCATTTTTATCTAATGTATCTCTATACCATGGTACAGTATTCAAATCCACATTGATTACTCCTTGAAAGAAACCTGATCCTATACATATTCCATTTTGTGTATAAAGATTAACTTGACTGGCTGATTGAAAGGGTCCGATTATAGCAGTAATAATATCATATATAGCTAAAACGTTTTCTCTAGATTGAGTAAAATGTTCGAGATTTATTGTATCTGTGTTATTATGCGTAAAACTAGTAAAATTCTTTTTTATAGCATTCGAGTAGACAATATTCATGGATATTGTGGACATATTATTTAATTCGGTTGATACTGATTTATGAATAGAGGCACTGATAGTTTCAGATTTTGTTTTTGCTGTTTTATAAATATTATCACTATAAAAGTAATAAAAACAAAGAAAGAATAAAAACAATAATAAGGCTACTAGTAACCCATAAATAGAAAATAAGTATGTCTTTTGAGAATAACGTAATTTATAATTCATTATAATCCTCCTCTCCAAAACACATTATATAATAATGTTCAAAAAAGTGCAAAACGGAGTTCTTTTTTATCTATGTCTAATTAATATACTTAGTGATATTATAAGCATGTAGCCAATGTAAAGCATATCAGAAATATGGACAAATATTTATATTAATGGGGGTATAGTTAATGAGTAAACGTTTATTAAAATTAGTCAGTACAGTTTGTATGACAGTACTGATAGGGAGTGCTTTTGTAGGGTGTGGAAGCAGCAGTGGAGATGGAAGTAAAAGTGCATCAGGAAGTGGAGATTCAGTCACATTAACATTTGGATCTCATCAATCTGGTCTTCCAACATCTGGAGTTGTACAGGATTTGGCAAAAGATTTTGAAAAAGAAACAGGAATTAAAATTGATTTTCAAATTTCTCCGGATGCTCAATGGCGTGATTTACTTAAAGTAAAGTTGGATTCTGGTGAAGCACCAGATATTTTCTGCGCGGATGCCGATCCTTTAAATCTAGTAACAAGAGTTAATCCTGAAAAATATGTATTAGATGTATCAAGTGAAGAATGGGTAAAGAGAATGGACCCTAATGTTCTTCCTTCAATCTCATACAATAGCAAAGTTTATGGCATTACCTTTCCGGGTAAAAAAATGTATTTCTATGTTTACAATAAAGAGATATTTGAAAAATTAGGTTTGAAAATACCAACTAATTATCAAGAATTCAAAAATGTATGTCAAAAAATAAAAGATTCAGGAGTTACTCCAATTTATGAAGGAACTCAAAATGGATGGCATCAAGTACTTCCATTATTTGAAACAGGAGCAATGTATCAACAAAAGCATCCAGACTTATATAATAAGCTTAATAAAAATGAAGTTGATTTAGATTCTATACCTGAATTACAAACTATAATCAATGAATTAAAAGAATGTGCTGATTTAGGGTTTTATGGAGATAATTACTTAAGTAATTCAGTAGAAAATGCAAAAGAAGCGATGGCAAAAGGAAAAGCTGCAATGTTTATAGCAGAATCAGCATGGAGAAATGAAGTGAAGTCGGATTTCCCTGATTTTGACGTTAATAAGTTAGGTATATTTGCAATGCCTTGGGGAGATAACCAAACAATTGGTGTGAATCCTGCAAGTAATGCATATTTTATAAATAAAAATGGAAAGCATGTAGAAGAAGCAAAGAAATTCTTTGATTTCCTAGCAAGACCTGAGAATTTACAAAAGCGTTTAGATGGACAACCAGGATTATCAGAATTATGCTGGCCTGAAGTAAAATCAAAATATTCAAAAGAGGACCAAGCATACATTGATTCATTGCAAAAAGGAATGGTTATGCAAGCTGGCGTTAAATATATTGATAGCCAATGGATGGATATTGGAAAAGACTTAGAGGCTATGTATAGTGGTTCATCAACTCCAAAGCAAGTATTAGAAACAATTATGAATAGAAGAACAGAACAAGCTAAATTGCAAAAAGATCCTGATTGGGATAAATAATTACGGTTATATGAAAATAAGGTTTCTCCTTTTGAAACCTTATTTTATTAAAATGGAGGGATTTGAATGGACAGAAAAAAATTATATCCGTGGTATTTTACAAGCGGGGCTCTATTAATATTTTTCTTACTTTGCTTTTTACCAGGAATTATAGGTATATTTTATTCATTTACAGATTGGAACAATTTTACTGACAAGATCAATTTTATAGGATTCAAAAATTATGCTGAAGTATTTAAGGGGAAACCGGAATACCGTGCATATTTGTGGAATACGGTATTATTTACTACAGTTACAACGATCATGAAAACTGTAGTTGGCCTAGCTTTAGCTCTACTATTAACACAAAAATTTATCAAACTAAAAAACTTTCATAGAATGGTTATCTTTTCTCCTCAAGTAATGTCTTATTTAGTAGTAGGACTTGTTTTCAAAAGTATGCTACATCCAGATACAGGATTTGTAAATAATTTTCTTAAATCTGTAGGAATGGATTTCTTGGCTATGAACTGGCTGACTGATTTAAAAATTGTTTTTGCAACTGTCATGTCTGTAGATACTTGGAAAGGTATGGGGTACATAATGGTTGTAATTATTGCAGGATTGATGTCTATTTCTCCTGATTATTATGAAGCGGCAAATATTGATGGTGCTAGTTTCTGGCAAAAGTTCCGTTTAATAACCTTGCCATTATTAAAACCAATTATTATAAATGTAACAATATTAAATGTAACATATGGATTTAGAGTATTTGATATGATTTATTCATTAACAAATGGAGGGCCAGGTAATGCAACAGGGGTAATTAACACAGCAGTGTATAAGGAATTTTCTAAAGGAAATTATGCAATGGGTACTACATTATCGAGTATATTATTCTTTGGATTATTGCTATTAGTATATTTCATTATTAAATCCATGGAAAATAAGGAGGTAGATGCATAATGGTCACTTTAAAGAAGTCAATTGGAAGTGTAGCAGCCAATATAGTAACAATTTTTATAAGTTTATTAGTACTAATACCAATGGTAGTTTTATTTCTTAATTCTTTTAAGACTCAAGGTGAATCCAATAAAATGTCCCTTTCTCTGCCTAAAGAATGGGTATTTGCAAACTATAAAACAGTAATTGAACAGGGAAAATTGGTCTCATCGTTTTTTAACAGCCTTTTATATGCTACTTGTAGTGTTTTAATAATTGTAATTGTAGTAGCAGCAGCGGCATTTGTTATTGCAAGAAATCGTAAAGGTATTAATAATTTTATATATTACTTTATCCTTTCTGGTATAGCTATACCTATTAACAACGTTGCGTTAATGAAAGTTTTGCAAGCATTAAATCTTGTAAATACCAGGTTAGGTATTATTCTTGTTTATGCAGCAATAAACATTCCTCTTAGCCTATTTTTATCATATGGATTTATCTCAACAATACCTAGAGAGATTGATGAAGCAGCTGTTATTGATGGATGTGGACCAATTAGATTATTTATAAAAATAATACTTCCATTATTAAAACCCATTATTTCAACTTTATTTGTTTTGAATTTTATGGTTGTTTGGAATGACTTTACAATGCCTTTATATTATTTAAATAATTCTGCAAAATGGCCGATGACATTAGCTGTTTATAATTTCTTCGGAGCATTTGAAAATTCATGGAATTTAGTTAGTGCCGATATAATACTAACATTGTTACCTGTATTAATTATATTTATATTAGGGCAAAAATATATTGTTGGTGGTGTTTCAGCAGGGTCTGTAAAAGGCTAATAGAACAGGAATGTTATAGTTAGATAATTTAGCATAGTTTAAATAGAAAGAATAAATAAAAGAATAGAATTTATAAAGTTCCTAAAGACGAAAGCTTATTTTAGGAAACAGAGTAGGAGCGTGTATTAATATGAAATTTAGCAATGGCTGCTGGTTGGACAAGCCAGGATATCAGATATTTAGCCCTCAAGAAGTTTATAGTACTAAAATAGAAGAGGATGTTTTAACTCTTTATACACCATGTAATAAGATAAATCAACGAGGAGATACATTAAAAGGGCCAGTTATAACATATAAAATCTCTTCGCCAATGAAAAATGTAATAAGAGTTAGAGCATATCATTTTATGGGACAACAAAAAAAGTCTCCAAACTTTGAAATTTATAAAGATGAGGAGGTTAATATTTTAATAGAAGAAAATGAAAAAAATATAATATTTAAATCAGGAGATCTTAAAGCTGTAATAAATAAAGATGTATTTCAAATGAGCTTTTATAGAATGGATAAAAAGTTAACGTCTAGTATGCCAAGAGGACTAGCATATGTTAATACTGCTGAAGAAAGAGTCTTTATGAAGGTTCCAGAAGAAGGAATCTTCATGAAGGAAGAATTACAATTATCCGTAGGGGAATTGGTTTATGGACTTGGAGAAAGGTTTACCCCTCTAGTAAAGAATGGTCAAAGCATAGATATATGGAATGAAGATGGAGGAACAAGTACAGAGCAGTCATATAAAAACATACCATTTTATATGACTAATAAAGGATATGGAGTATTTGTAAATCATCCTGAAAGGGTATCTTTTGAAGTTGGTTCGGAAAAAGTCACTAAAGTTCAATTTAGCGTTCCTGGAGAATATCTAGATTACTTTATAATTGGTGGAGAATCAATGAAAGAAGTAGTTGAAAATTATACAACACTAACAGGTAAACCAGCACTTCCACCAGCGTGGTCATTTGGATTATGGTTAACAACATCTTTCACTACAAATTATGATGAAGAAACGGTTAATAGTTTTGTTGATGGCATGGCAGATAGAGATCTGCCACTTAGAGTATTTCATTTTGATTGCTTTTGGATGAAAGATTTTAATTGGTGTAATTTTGAATGGGATAGCAGAGTATTCCCAGATCCAAAGGGAATGCTTACAAGATTAAAGGAAAAAGGATTAAAAATATGTGTTTGGATAAATCCATATATTGCTCAAGAGTCAAAGTTATTTGATGAAGGTATGGAACACGGATATTTGATAAAGAAACCTAATGGTGATGTGTGGCAATGGGATTTATGGCAGCCTGCAATGGGAATTGTAGATTTTACAAATCCAGATGCATGCAAATGGTATTCAGGTAAGCTTAAAGAATTAATTGATATGGGAGTAGACTGCTTTAAGACTGATTTTGGTGAACGTATACCAACAGAGGTTGAATATTTCGATGGATCAGATCCATATAAAATGCACAATTATTATACTCAAATATATAATAAGGTGGTATTTGAGACTTTAAAAGAAAATTTAGGAGACGATGAGGCAGCAGTATTTGCAAGATCAGCCACTGTTGGAGGACAACAATTCCCAGTACATTGGGGAGGAGACTGTGAAGCGAACTATGAATCAATGGCAGAAAGTTTAAGAGGTGGATTATCTCTTTGCATGTCGGGATTTGGATTCTGGAGCCACGATATAGGAGGTTTTGAGAGTACTGCAACAGCTGATGTATATAAGAGATGGGTTGCCTTTGGATTATTATCTTCCCATAGTAGGTTACATGGCAGCAGCTCGTATAGAGTACCATGGCTTTATGATGAAGAAGCTTGTGATGTAGTTAGGTTTTTTACTAAGCTTAAGTGTAGCATAATGCCATATTTATATAACATAGCTAATGATGCATCAAAAAGAGGGATACCAACTATGAGAGCTATGATGTTAGAATTCCAAGATGATTTAGCTTGTAATTATCTAGATGAACAATATATGCTTGGAGATTCTATCTTAGTTGCACCTATCTTTAATGAAGAAGGAGAAGCAAATTACTATTTACCAGAAGGAATGTGGACTAACTTCATAAGCGGAAAGAAATATAAGGGTGGAAGATGGATTAGAGAAAGACATGATTACTTAAGTGTACCTATGATGGTTAAAGAAAATAGTTTGATTGCTGTTGGAAATGAAAGTTCTAAGCCGGACTACAATTATAGAGAGAATGTATCAATTTTGGCCTATGAATTGAAAGAAAATAAGAAAACAGCCACAAGTGTCGTAGACATGAAAGGTAACAAAGTTCTTGAAGTGGAAGTCACCAAAAATGAAAAAAGTATTATTATTGAATCTATAGGTACTGAAGGAGAATGGTCTTTAGTACTCAAGAAATTTTCTAATATAGAAAATGTTGATAATGGAGTACTTATTCATCAAGGAGAGGATACAATAATTAAATTTACAGATGGAAATTGCAAATGTAATTGTAAAATAGAGTTCAGCATGTAAAAATTTTGATATAAAGCACATGTAGTATATGTAATAATCTAGAAGGTAAACTAAATTTATTATTAGTTAACTTCTAGATTTTTATTATATAATGAATATTTTATAACCTATAATTGATATTATAATGGTATATAATAAAATTAGGAAAAAATATAAATACAGACTTGGAGTGAATATTTATGGAACTAAATTGGAGCCTAAAGGAAATATATCCGTCATTTGATAGCGATGAATTTAAACAAGACTTAAATAAATTAACAGATATTATTGAAGAAATCAATAAATGGGCATTAGAAGCTACTAAAAATAAAGATAACTTAGTAGAAAAATTAGAAGACTATATAAATAAATTTACAAAAGTAACAGACTTATCTAGTAGAATTAGTATTTTTATAAATCTAAGCTTAAGCGTAAATACAAAGGATAAGAATGCATTGAGGTATTCAGATATTTTAGAAAAGAAATTAACAAATCTAATTGGAAGTTCAGTTAAATTTGAAAGATATATTAGCAGCATAGAAGGCCTGGATGAAATAATAAGTAAGTCTAAGCTACTTAAGGAACATGAATTTATGTTAAAAAATATAGTTGAACAAAGTCAATATTTGCTCAGCGATAAGGAAGAAAGTATAATTGCTAATATGAAAAATACAGGCTCAAATGCCTGGGCGAAACTTAAGGATAATTTGATTTCCACATTATTAGTAGAAATTGAAGAAGATAATGAAATTAAGAATATACCATTAACAATGGTTTTAAATATGGCCTATGATAAGGATGCAACTGTGAGAAAAAAAGCATATGAAGCAGAAATAAAATCTTATAAAAAAGTAGAAGAAGGTGTAGCTGCAGCATTAAATGGAATAAAGGGTGAAGTTTTAACAGTTTGTGATTTTAGGGGATATAAATCTCCACTTGAAAAGACACTCATAGATTCAAGAATGAGTGAAGAGTCTTTAGAGGCAATGTTTTTAGCTATGAAAGAAAGTCTTCCAGTATTTAGGAAATACTTGAGAAGAAAAGGTGAAATGTTAGGTCATAAAAACGGACTACCATTTTATGATTTATATGCACCTGTTTGCGAAGCAGATATGAAATTTACATATGAAGAAGGTACTAAGTTTGTTGAAAAGAACTTCAGAACATTTAGTGACAACTTAGGAGATTTTGCAAGGAAAGCAATCGATAATCATTGGATAGATGTGAAACCAAAGGAAGGAAAAGTAGGTGGAGCTTTTTGTGAGAATCTACATTTCAATGGAGAGAGTAGAATACTCCTAAACTATGGTGATAATTTTGGAGATGTAGTAACTCTCGCCCATGAATTAGGTCATGGTTTTCACGGAGAGTGTTTAAATAATGAGACTACGTTAAATTCAGATTATCCAATGCCGATAGCAGAAACCGCATCTACATTTTGTGAAACAATAATAAAAAAGGCAGCAATAAAAGATGCTTCTAAGAATGAAGCTTTAGCAATCCTTGAAACTGAAATTAGCGATTGCACGCAAGTTATTGTTGATATATACTCTAGATTCCTATTTGAAAAATCATTTTTCGAAGCTAGAAAAGCAAGTTCTTTAAGTGTTGAGGAAATAAAGGATCTTATGCTGGATGCTCAAAGAGAAGCATATGGAGATGGATTAGATCCTGATTTTTTACATCCATACATGTGGACTTGGAAACCTCATTATTATGATGCTGAGTATAATTATTATAATTTTCCTTATGCGTTTGGATTATTATTTGCAAAAGGATTATATGCTGAATATTTAAAAAAAGGAAAAACTTTTTCAAAGGATTATGAAAAATTACTTTCAATTACAGGAAAAAATAAAATAGCTGATGTAGCAAGAGTTATGGGCATAGATATAAATGATACAGAATTCTGGAGAAATTCTTTAAAAACTATAGAAGAGGATATAGAAGAATTTATAGGCCTTAGCAATAAATAGAGAGAGAAAATTTAAATTGAATTATTCATCAAATAAAAATATAGTTATTTGATGAATAATAGATATAATAGGGGTTAGAGGTGTAATTTTAAATGAAGATATTTTATAATACATCCACTGGTAATTCATTGTATGTAGCAAAAATGATAAAAGAAAGTTTTAAAGATTGCGAATTAGTATCCATGAGTAAGGCGTTAAAAGAAAATAAGTTTGATATTTGTGAGGATATTATTGGATTTATATATCCAATTCACTGTTCAGGACTACCGATTGTGGTTAATGAATTTATCTCAAAGTTAAAGATAAATAAAGATGCATATATCTTTACAATTGGAGTTTCAGGAGGAGGAGGAGCAAATACTAGCTTTATTCAAATTAATAAATTATTAAAAGGTAATGTTAAGATAAGTAATTATTGTACCATTAGGTATATTTCTAATTATATGCGAGCAGGTAGAAATCCTACTAAAGCTAGAGCTGAGGAAACTATAAAAGAAAATGAAAGTAAGATAGTGGATTTCATAGAGTCAGTTAAGAGAAGAGATACTAAAGAAATTAACTTTAAAGCTGGAATTGGAAATTTAGCATATAAGATATGGAAAGATTTTTATAAAAATAAAGATAAAAACTTTAATGTAAATGAGAAATGCATTAGCTGCAATATGTGCAAGAAAGTTTGCCCTGTAGATAATATCGTGATGGAAAATAATAGACCAAAATGGTTAGGAAAATGCACAGACTGCATGGCTTGCATAAATATATGCCCTAAAGAAGCAATAAATATAGGAAAGTCTACAATTAAAAAGAATAGATATTTAAATCCGTATATAAAGAGAGAGGAATTAATATAGAGATATAAGATAAAAAAATAATCTTGATAAAAATATCTTGAGTATAGAATAAGGGATATACTTTATATCCTTTGAATCACATTAAATATTATAAAGTACAAAAAAATAATATAAAAAAATCCTAAAAATGATAACATAAATGTAATAATATGGTAAAATATTCATATAAATAATATATGAATGGGGTTGTCAAGTAATGGGTTTTTTTAAAAAAGATGATATTCAAGAAAAAGAAGTTCAAGTAACTAATGAAACTAAAATTGAGAATTTAGAGATTGATAAAAGAATTTCTAAAAAGAAAAATTTATCTCTTTTTGATGTAGATACGATTCAGTATGTAATTAAAAATTTTCCATCCATGTCCATTGAAATTCAAAGTGGTCTGAGCAACTTGGCAAGCATACTAGAAAATACCATAGACCACATTGAAGATAAGTCAAGTGAAATAATTAAAAAAGATAGGGATTTTAAATTAAGTAAAGCTCATAGAGATACATCTATAGCTATATATAGTGTTGTTGAAAACATAAATGAATATGTTAAGTGGATGCAAGATGAATATGAGAAAAATATACAATCTGATAAAGAAAATATTTGTAAGGTGAGAAAAGATTTAGTAGAAATTAAGAAAGAAGCATCTATAGATAAAGAAAAACAAGAATTAAAAAATACTTTAATTAATGAAGAAGCTATAGAAATATATAAAGATTTTTCATTAAAAGAACCTAAAGCAATAAAGTTGGATGGTAATATTATAGATGTTGAAGACTGGGATGACTTACTTGTTAAAACAGCTGAGGTCCTTACAAAACAATATAAAAAAAATAAAAATAGTAATAAATCTATGAAGCAAATTAAACCAGTCGAAAAAAAATCTCCACAAAATTCTTTTAGGGATACTGTTATAGATATGTTAACAGAATATAAGATAAATTTTGATGAATTTAAAGTTATAGTGAAGTGAGATATGTAGAGTAATTCTTGTATTTCAAATAAATCAGCTTACGTGCAAAGAAATATTTGCATTTTAAGCTGATTTTTTATATAGTTAAATAATAATAAAAATATTGACAATGAATATTATAAAAAGTACAATATGATTATAAAAGATTGAGTTAAATTTAATTTATAAAAATTTAATTTTTCTTATGAATAGTAAATATAAAAAAGTTTAAAATAGCTAGAGATATGTTTAAAAAAGCTTTAGTTTAATTTATAAGATGGAGGAATAAAGTATGAAAATAGTAGATACTAACGAATTTAAAAATGAGATAGAGAGTGGAGTTACAGTTGTAGATTTCTTTGCAACTTGGTGTGGACCTTGTAAAATGTTATCTCCAGTGCTTGAAGGATTATCAGGTGAAATGGAAGGAAAGGCTAAATTTATTAAAGTTGATATAGATCAAAGTTTAGACTTAGCAAATGAGTTTCAAATTTCAAGCGTTCCAACAATGATAATATTCAAAGATGGACAAAAAGCAGAGCAACTTATAGGATTTTTACCAAAAGAAAAAATTCAACAAGCAATTGAAAGTAATCTATAAAATATTTTCTACATTAAAAAACATAGTGCAATATTAAAATGTACTATGTTTTAATTTTAAAAAAATAAGTTGAGCAAAATTAAATTTTATAAAGTTTACTTTTTAAGCATAATTATGTAAGGAGAGATAATCATGAATTTTTATAGTTTTTCTGCAAATAAAATGAATGGTCAAGAAGTAAAAATGGAAGAATATAAAGGAAAAGTAGTTTTAATAGTAAATACTGCGAGTAAGTGTGGATTTACACCACAATTTGAAGAGTTAGAAGATATTTATAAGGAATATAAAGATCAGGGATTAGAAATATTAGGTTTTCCATGCAATCAGTTTGCCAAACAAGATCCATCTAGCAATGAGGAAATAAATTCGTTTTGCAAATTAAATTATGGAGTTACTTTCACTATGTTTGAGAAAATTGATGTGAATGGAACCAGTGCACATCCGCTATATGAATTCTTGAAAAATAAAAAAAGAGGACTCTTTAATAAGGAGATAAAATGGAATTTTACTAAGTTTTTAGTTAATAAAGATGGAGAAGTTATAGGGAGATATTCTCCAACAACAAAGCCATCAAAAATTAAAGAAGATATTATAAATTTGTTAAATGCTTAAATTATTGCATTTTTGAAATAGACATTAAGTGGTGCAGAAGATATATTATAATTATATAGTTTAAATAAGATAGTTTATAATAGAAATAGGTTTATAATTAAATGTACGTAAATGGAGGAAAAAAAGATGAGCGAAAGATATGATATAGCAATAATAGGAAGTGGACCTGCAGGTCTATCAGCTGCATTGAATGCAAGAATAAGAAAAAAGAATTTTATAATATTTGGGAATAAGGAACTTACTAGTAAGCTTGCAAAAGCTCATGAAATAAATAATTATCTAGGTTTTTATAAAAAAAGCGGTAAAGAATTGCAAGAAGAGTTTAATAAACATTTAGAAGAAATGGATATAAATATAACTGAAGAGAGAATTAATAATGTATATGCCATGGGAGACTATTTTGCTTTAATGGTAAATGAAAAAATGTATGAAGCTACATCAGTAATATTAGCTACAGGTGTTGAATATGGAAAATTATTTGATGGAGAAGAAAGACTTCTTGGAAAAGGCGTTGGATATTGCGCAACTTGTGATGCTCCCCTATATAGAGGAAAGGTAGTTACAATAATTTCTTATAATAAGCATGAGGAAGAAGAGGCTAATTTTATTGCATCAATAGCATCTAAAGTAAATTATATTCCTATGTATAAGGAAAAAGTTGAGGTAGATCCTTCTATAGAAATTATAAATGATACACCAGTTGGAATTATAGGAGGGGATAAAGTAAGCAAACTGAAGTTAAAGAATTCAGAAATTGAAACAGATGGTATTTTTATACTTAGAGATAGCATTTCTCCAGGGCAATTAGTACCAGGATTAAAGATAGTTGATAACCATATTGAGGTAGATAGATTAATGAGAACAAGTATTAAAGGATGTTTCGCAGCTGGCGATATTGTTGGAAAGCCATATCAATATATAAAGTCAGCTGGAGAAGGAAATATAGCAGCTTTATCGGCAGTAAGTTATGTAGATTCTGTTTCTAAAAAATAGCAAAGTTATAGAAATAAGAGACGTTATCTATAATATTGCGTCTAAGTAAGCTTTATGTATTGGACGAAAAGTGCTATATTAAAATTGACATGCTAAAGCAAAAAAGTTAAACTTACTTTGGTTTGTTAAAATTAAATTTATATAAATGATATGGCGGTTATAGGAGAATGAATTATGAATAAATCAAAAAAATATGAAAGTATCAAATTAGACAATCAAGTTTGCTTTTCTTTATATGCAGCATCAAGGGAAATAATAAAATTATATAAACCAATTCTAGATAAATTCAATCTAACATATACACAATATATCGCGATGCTTGTATTATGGGAAGATGAAAAGAGTACAGTCAAGGATATAGGACGAAGATTGCATTTAGATTCTGGTACATTGACGCCACTATTAAAGAAGATTGAAGGAATGGGACTAATAACAAGGTATAGAGACACAAATGATGATAGAGTAGTAATTGTTGAATTAACTGAAAAAGGAAGACTTCTAAAGGATGACATATTAGAAGTGCCACGTCAAATAGTATGTAAAGCTAACATATCAACTGAAAGTGCTATTGAATTAAAAAGAAATTTAGATGAATTATTAAAATCTTTAGAGTAACTTTGACTGATTTTGTCTGCGCTTTGATTAGATATTTTTTGGAGGAATTTCTATATGGAAGATGTACTTAATAAATTAAAGGGGAATGAATTTTTTCAAGATTTAAGTGTTGAGGAAATTAGAGATCTTATTTCAAATATTGTATATAATTTAAGATCATATAAAAAGGGAGAAATTATTGCTAATGAAGAGGATGAATGCAATAGTTTAGGTTTTGTTTTAGAGGGGATAGTCGAAATTCAAAGAATATACCTTAGCGGAAAACAAATAATTCTAAAGAGGCTAAGTAATGGAGATGTATTTGGTGAGGCATTAGTATTCTCAAAGAAATCAAAATATCCATCTACAGTTATAGCATTTAGTGAATGCAATATACTTTATATAAGCAGAGCAGACATACTAAAATTATGTACAAGTGATGAAAGAGTATTAGGGAACTTTATGTCTTCATTGAGTAATAAGATATTTATGTTAAATTCAAAGATAAAAAGTATAGCTTTTAAAAGCATCAAACATAAAGTTATAAACTACATATTAGAACAGGCAAAGAGCCAAAAAAGTGAAATAGTTAAACTGAAAGAAAATAAAGAAGAAATTGCATCTTCACTAGGTATTCCTAGACCATCTTTATCAAGAGAATTAATGAATCTTAGAGATCTAAATTATATTGAGTTTGATAGAAATATAATTAAAATTTTAAATATTGAAGAGTTAGAAGCAGAATTATTTGATTAAAATGATATATATTGATATTTCATAAGGCAGGGGTATACGTAGAAATCATTAATATAAAATAATTTTATTATAATAGAATAATTAGGTTAGCTTACTATCGCAAATATTATTTTATTAAGTTTATAGTAAGTAATTAGGAGTTATTTATGAAAAATATTTCTGAAGAACAGTTAGAGGAGTTAGAAATTTTTAATGGTGTTTCTAAATCATCTCTAAGCAAGCTTAAGGATTTTGGAGAAGTTAAAAAGTATCAGCCTGGAAATCATCTTTTTAGAGATAAAGAAGAAGTATCTACTTTATATGTAGTATTAAGCGGAAGTATATCTCTATATAAACTGAATGAGAATGGAAATAAGCGTGTAATATTCATTTTGGGTAAAGGTAAAATGATTAATGATGTTATTATACAAGATTTACCGTCGTCTATAAATTGTGAGATATTTGAAGAGTCTTACATATTAAGTTATGATAAATCTACATTTTTAAAGATTATGGAGGATGATTTTATCCTTACCAAGAATGTTATGTTCTCATTAGCTATGAAAGTAAGAAGATTGTATAGGCAGCTAAAGAATGCAACAGGTGTAGTAAGAATGGAAAAGAAACTTGCGGCAAAACTTTGGAAACTTAGCAGAGATTATGGAGTTAAGTGTGAGGATGGAGTAACTATTAATATGAATATAAGTGTAACATATCTAGCAGATTTACTTGGCTCAAAAAGAGAAACTGTATCCAGATCACTAAAAATACTTTTGGATAATAAATTAATTAAGTATGATAATAAGAAAATTAAAGTAATTGATCAAGATAAATTATCAAAATTTTTTAAAGCACCGTGATTTATATCACGGTGCTTTATTCATTAATAACTTATAATTAATTTATAGGTAAACGTATATATGAAAGGGGAATTTATAGTATGTTTTGTGAAGAATTTAACAGTGTAATTATGGCAGCCAAGGCAAAAGTTAATTTATTAAAGACAAATAAACTAGGATATTTCATAAGTTCGATGCTTGCAGGTCTTTATGTAGGTATGGGAATTATGCTTATATTCACAATAGGAGGATTATTAGGTGGTAGTGGATCACCTGCTACAAAAATAGTCATGGGAGTATCCTTTGGAGTTGCCCTTAGTTTAGTAATTATGGCGGGATCAGAACTTTTTACAGGAAACAACTTTATCATGACAGCTGCTTCTTTAAGAAAAGAAGTAAAGTGGACAGATACTATTAACATTTGGATAGTTTGTTTTATAGGAAATTTAGTTGGTTCAATTATTGCAGGATATTTATTTTATTCTACAGGACTTACAGCTGGACCCGTTGGAGAGTTTATTGCAAAAACATCAGCAGCTAAAATGAGTGTACCATTTTTACCATTATTAGTACGTGGAATTTTTTGTAATATACTAGTTTGCTTAGCTACATGGTGTAGTTTCAAATTAAAAAGTGAATCAGCTAAGCTTATTATGATATTTTGGTGTTTATTTGCATTTATAACAGCAGGTTTTGAACATAGTGTTGCTAATATGACTCTTTTAACAATTGGATTACTTAATCCAGGAGCTGCAAGTGTAAGCGTTATGGGTTATGTGTACAACATAGGTGTAGTAACACTTGGAAATATGATTGGTGGAGCAGTATTTCTAGCATTACCTTATTATATAATTTCAAAAAAGAAGTAAAGGAGTAAGCTGATGGGATATAAATTAAGCAAAAATGATATTAATAAAGTATTCGAAGATTTATCAAAAGAATATGTAGTATATGCACCAAAATTATTTGAAGGTGAAGGTACTTTTTCTGATACTGATAGAGTACGTTATGGCGAAATAAAAACAATAGATGATATAGTTTTTAATCAAAAGGCTCAATATTCATATAAAGAAGTATTACTTCCTATATCTCAAACACTTTTCTATTTCACAGAAGATTCCATAAAGGAAGCAGATGCTCCTAAAAAAGGTGCTATCATTTTCTTAAGAAGCTGTGACTTACACGCGGTAAAACGTATGGATGATATTTATTTAAGAAATGGACAAGAAGATTATTATTATAAGAGAATAAGAGAAAATGCAAAATTTATTTTAATGGGATGTGAAAACTCATTTGAAAATTGTTTTTGTGTAAGTATGGAAACAAATAAAAATGATGAGTATAATGCATACTTAAAAGTAAATGGAGATAATGTATATGTAGATGTTAAAGATGAGGAGTTAGGAAATCTATTTAAAGTTGATGAAACTTTAGATGTTAAACCAGACTTTGTAACGGAAAATAGTGTAAAGGTTTCGATACCAGATAATCTTTCTTTAGATGTTATGAAATCAGATATGTGGAAAGAGTATAGTGCTCGTTGTATTGCTTGCGGAAGATGTAATTTTGTTTGTCCTACATGTACTTGCTTTACAATGCAGGATGTTTTCTATACTGATAATGGTAAAGCGGGTGAAAGACGAAGAGTATGGGCATCTTGCCATGTAGATGGATATACAAATATGGCTGGAGGACATAGTTTTAGGTTAGATAAAGGACAACGTATGCGTTTTAAAGTGCTGCACAAAGTATATGACTATAAAAAGAAATGGGGATATCATATGTGCGTGGGATGTGGAAGATGTGATGATATCTGCCCAGAATATATATCATTCTCTAACTGTGTGAACAAATTAAAAGATGGTATGAAAGAGGTGGCAGACAATGAGTAAAAATGAATATATTCCTTTTTTATCGGAAATTAAAGAAGTAATTAAACATACAGAAATAGAATATACTTTTCGAATGGAGTTTAATGGTGATGTAAAACCAGGACAGTTCTTTGAAGTTTCATTACCAAAGTTTGGTGAAGCGCCTATTTCAGTAAGTGGTATTGGAGAGGGCACTGTAGACTTAACTATAAGACGTGTTGGAAAAGTAACTAATGAAATATTTAATAATTATGTTGGCGATAAATTATTTCTAAGAGGACCTTATGGTAATGGATTTGATATTGAAAATTACAAAGGAAAAGAATTAATAGTTGTTGCAGGGGGAACAGGTCTTTCTCCAGTAAGAGGAGTTGTAG
The DNA here is from genome assembly GCF_045310795.1 of Candidatus Clostridium helianthi. Taxonomy (NCBI): domain Bacteria; kingdom Bacillati; phylum Bacillota; class Clostridia; order Eubacteriales; family Clostridiaceae; genus Clostridium; species Candidatus Clostridium helianthi. The sequence goes on along the minus strand of NZ_JBJIAB010000049.1, from coordinate 17,037 downwards.
ATTACTTTGCAAAAAATGCAGGTGAAGCAGAAATCTTTACTCTAATTGCAGGATTTAAATCTCCTAATGACGTTTTATTCAAAGATGATATTAAAATGTGGAAAAGTAATATAAATCTTATTCTAACTGTTGATAATGCAGAAGAAGGATATAATGGCAATGTTGGAATGGTAACAAAATATATTCCTGATTTACTAATAAAGGATATTAATAATGCAGCAGTTATTGTAGTAGGACCTCCTATTATGATGAAGTTTACTGTTGCAGAATTTTTAAAACGTGGTATAGATGAAAATAATATTTGGATTTCACAAGAAAGAAAAATGTGTTGTGGAATCGGAAAGTGTGGACACTGTAAAATAGATGATACTTATATTTGTTTAGATGGTCCTGTTTTCAATTATTCAAAAGGCAAATTCTTAATAGATTAGGAGGGGTTAGTTGTGGATTTAAATACAAAGGCAATCAAGAAAAATGCTTTTAGAGTCACTAAAAAAAGAGGGATAACTGCCTCTAGAATTAGAGTTCCTGGAGGGCATTTAGATGCAGAATTATTAGGAATGATACAAGAAATATCACAAAAGTATGGTGATGGAACTGTTCATATAACAACACGTCAAGGTTTTGAAGTACCAGGTATAAGCTTTGAGGATATGGATAAAGTAAATGAATTGTTACAACCAATTATTGAAAAATTAGAAATAAATCAAGAAATACCAGGCAAAGGATATACTGCTGCAGGAACTAGAAATGTATCAGCATGTGTTGGAAACAATGTTTGTCCGTTTGCTAATTATAATACAACTAATTTTGCAAAGAAAATAGAAAAAGCTATTTTCCCAAATGATTTACATTTTAAAATCGCATTAACAGGATGTCCTAATGATTGTATTAAAGCAAGAACACATGACTTTGGGATAATTGGAATGACAGAACCACAGTATAATATTGATAGATGTGTAAGCTGCATGGCATGTGTGAAAGCTTGCAAGAAAAAATCAGTAGGAGCACTAGAAGCTATTAACTATAAAATCGTAAGAAATAAAGAAAAATGTATTGGTTGTGGTGAATGTGCAAATGCATGTCCTACAGGAGCATGGACAAGAAGTAAAGAAAAATATTATAAGTTAGTTCTTATGGGAAGATCAGGTAAGAAGAACCCTCGTCTTGCTGAAGATTTCTTAATTTGGGCTGATGAGCAAAGTATAATTAAAATAATATTAAATACTTATAAATTTGTTGAAGAATATATAGACAAAGATGCTCCAGGTGGAAAAGAGCATATTGGTTATATAATTGATAGAGTTGGATTTGAAGAATATAAAAAGTGGGCATTAAAGGATGTAGAATTCCCGGAAAAAACTATCATCAAAGAACGTATTTATTGGAGTGGAATACATTTCTGCTAGGATTAAATGTATCACAAAGAACTTAAAATGAGGAAACGAACAATCGAAATAGAATACATATATGTTCCTCAGGACTATGAAAAATCTCGCTGATAATATCTAAATGGAAGGTTACATCACTTCCGCATGCTCCTGTGGCAAGCACAGGACAAGCAAAAGTGAAACAACCTGCCATTAAGATATTCTAACAGCTTATTTTTCAATGCCTGCTCCACATATATGTATTCTATTTCTTTGTCTTGTTATTAGTTTAGTATTTCATAGATAATCTAATTAAATATTTTATGTATATTGTACTAAAGAGCATAAATATACGTAGTTAAAGGTATTGCTAACTTGAGAAATATAAAAATATTTGTATAGATATATCATACTTTAAATTTATATTCGCAAAAAACTGGAGTAAACACATATATTCATTTTCGGTTATTTGTAAGTAAATTTAAATTATTATAACACTACAAATATTTTTATAATTAAAGTCATTACCATAACTTTAATTTATGGTGACTTAGAGTAGATATGGATTTTAGGTTATTTTTATGTATTTATAAAAATAATTTCAAAAGATTTCTCAGTCGTAACAAATGAAACAGAGTATTTTATAATTTCAATGTAAAATAAGTTCATAAGGTAATTCGAGGGAATGTACCTAACTGATATAGAAATTTATAAAAATTTATTTGATAAAAATTAAGTGTGTGGAGGAGATTTCAATATGGATAATAAAATGTTTTGTTTTCAATGTCAAGAAGCAGCAGGATGTACAGGATGTACTGTAAAAGGTGTGTGTGGTAAGACTCCAGACCTTGCTAAAATGCAGGATTTATTAATATACGTGACTAGAGGTTTATCAGAAGTTGCAACAAAAGCTAGAGAAGAAGGTATCGTTGTATCACAAGCTATTAATACTACAGTAACAATGAATCTTTTCACTACTATAACTAATGCTAACTTTGATAAAGAAGTATTTTATGGAAGAGTAAAAGATACTTTAAAAATAAAAGAAGAATTATTGGGAAAATTAGCTAACAAAGAAAGCTTAAGTGCAGCTGCGTTATATAATGCAGAAACAAGAGAAGAAATGGAAGCCAAAGCAGAGACTGTTGGTGTATTAGCTACTGAAAATGAAGATATAAGAAGTTTAAGAGAACTTATTACTTATGGATTAAAAGGCTTATCTGCATATATGAAACATGCAAATGCTTTAGGATATGAAGATGAAAACATATGTGCATTCATGCAAAAAGCATTATCATTAACTGCTGATAACAACGTAACAATAGATGAATATATAGCATTAACTTTAGAAACAGGAAAAGTTGGTGTTGATGGAATGGCTTTATTAGATAAGGCTAATACAGAAAGTTATGGTAACCCAGAAATAACAAAAGTAAATATCGGAGTTGGAACAAATCCAGGAATATTAATTTCAGGACATGACTTAAAAGATTTAGAACAATTATTAATTCAAACAGAAGGATCAGGAGTAGATGTTTATACTCACTCAGAAATGTTACCAGCTCATTATTATCCACATTTAAAGAAATACTCACACTTAGTAGGTAACTACGGAAATGCATGGTGGAAACAACCAGAAGAATTTGAAAGCTTTAATGGACCAATACTTATGACTACAAACTGTATAGTTCCTCCAAGAGATAGTTACAAAGGAAGATTATATACTACTGGATCAGCAGGTTATGAAGGATGTACTCATATTGCAGCTGATGAAAATGGAAAGAAAGATTTCTCTGTAATTATTGAACAAGCTAAGAGATGTGCAGCACCTACTCAAATTGAAGAAGGAGAAATTGTTGGTGGATTTGCTCATAACCAAGTATTAGCTTTAGCTGATAAAGTAGTTGATGCAGTAAAAACTGGAGCAATTAAGAAATTCTTCGTTATGGCAGGTTGTGATGGTAGACAAAAAGCTAGATCATACTACACAGACTTTGCAGCAGCTCTTCCAAAAGATACTGTTATATTAACAGCTGGTTGTGCAAAATATAAATACAACAAATTAGATTTAGGAGACATAGGTGGAATTCCAAGAGTTTTAGATGCAGGACAATGTAATGATTCATACTCATTAGCAGTAATTGCATTAAAACTTAAAGAAGTATTCGGTCTTGAAGATATAAATGAACTACCAATAGCATTTAACATTGCATGGTATGAACAAAAAGCAGTAATAGTATTATTATCTCTATTACACTTAGGAGTAAAGAATATTCACTTAGGACCAACTCTTCCTGCATTCCTTTCACCAAATGTAGCTAATGTTTTAGTAGAAAACTTTGGTATAGGTGGAATCACAAATGTTGAAGATGATATGGAAATGTTCTTAAGATAAATTAATATAAGATAAATAATAGTAGAAGATAGCTGGTATGAAACTAGTTATCTTCTTTCTTTTTAGTTAGAATACAGTAAGTAGTAAAGACAAAATTGTACTGTCGAAAAATATTTAAAAATAAAGTTGTACTGAAAACGTATTTATAAAAATAAATATATTTACATCAATAATATATAGATATATAATCTGTATGTTGTAATAACGGGGAATACGAAGGTTGAGAAAATCCTTTTTATCACCTGTTGTATAAAGTTGAAATTGCATAATAATTTTTACAATATGGGGGAAGAATTATGTTTAAAAAAATTCAATCATTATTGATTGGAAAAGCTCTTAAAACTAACGAATTAGCTGAAGAAAAATTTAGTGTTCTTTGGGGATTGCCAATATTATCAAGTGATGCTATTTCATCGGTAGCTTATGCAAGTGAAGAAATACTACTAGTTCTTATACCTATTCTTGGTATGCGTGCATATGGATCCATGATAGAAATAGCAATAGCAATCACAGTTTTGTTAGGAATAATAGTATTTTCATATAGGCAAATAATTGATAATTTTCCTCATGGAGGCGGATCGTATATTGTTGCGAGCGAAAATATAGGCAAGCTTCCAGGATTGGTAGCAGCGTCATCATTAATAATTGATTATTTATTAACTGTTGCAGTTAGTACTTGTGCAGGAGCAGCTGCAATAACATCAGCAATTCCGGCCTTGTTGCCGTATCAACCGTTAATAGCTATTTTTGTAATAGGGTTAATAACATTAGGGAATCTTAGAGGAATAAGGGATTCATCTAAGTTATTTGGAATACCAACATATTTATTTATATTATCAATAATAATAATGATAGTAACAGGAGTATTCAAAGTATTAGTATTGAAAGAAACTCCGGAGCAATTATACGTAGTTCCACAAGCTGCTGGAGATTTGACTTTGTTATTATTCCTAAAGGCCTTTTCTTCGGGATGTACTGCATTGACAGGTATCGAAGCGGTAAGTGATGGAATACCTAATTTTAAAAATCCAGCCCAAAAGAATGCAAAAATAGTATTAGGAACATTAGCTTGTATTGTTTTTACTATATTTGGTGGGATATCATATCTCTCAACAATGTACAAAGCAGTTCCAGGTCAAGATATTACAGTAATAGCACAAATAGCAATTCAAGTTTTTGGACAAAATAGCTTAATGTTTTTTATAGTACAAGCTACGACAGCTATTATTCTTACACTTGCAGCTAATACTGCATTCTCAGACTTGCCTCTACTGTTATCAATATTGGCTAAGGATGGATATGTTCCAAGACAACTTGGGAAAAGGGGAACTAGATTAAGTTTTTCAAATGGAATAGTATTGTTATTTCTAGTATCTTCACTTTTAGTTTATATTGCAGATGGTAGTACCCATATGTTGTTATCTCTATATGCAGTTGGTGTATTTATATCATTCACACTATCACAATTTGGAATGTTTAGAAAATGGACTAAGAGCAAGGAAGGGCATTGGAGACATAAAGCTTTTATAAATGGTTTAGGGGCAGCTGTTACAGCAGCAACATGCATAATAATAGGTGTAGAGAAGTTTAAGCATGGAGCATGGATTGTGCTTGTATGTATACCGATACTCGTGACAGGAATGTTAAGAGTTAGAAGACACTATACTAAAGTTAGAGAAAACTTAAAAATAGAAACAGGTTTAGAGAGTTTAATTGTAAGAGAAGCCATAACTAAACATGTTATTGTACCAGTTCAAACAATTAATAAATCTTTCATAAAGAGTTTAAATTGTGCTTTAACTCTTGGTGAGAACATAGAAGTTTATCATGTTAGTACAGATGAAGAAGTAACAAAGAAGCTAATAGAAAAGTATAATAAGCTTGGGATAGCAGCGCAATTAGTTATAGAAAATGCGCCATACAGAAATGTTAATGAGAAACTTTTAGCGTATGTGGAAGAAAAACATAAGCAGTTAAAGAAACATGAAGTAATAACAATAGTAATGCCTCAATTTATCATACATAAATGGTGGCATCAGACACTTCATAATCAAACATCAATACTCTTAAGAAGATCTATACTTAAGATGAGAAATGTAGTTATTGTAACTGTGCCTTATATAATTAATGAATAGGATTATATAATATAGAAAGGAGAGTATCTCAAAAATATTTGAGATACTCTCCTTATTTCCAGAGAAATATAATATTTAAAGCTAAATATAGAAAGTACAAATAAAAGTTAAACTTAAAAAGTATGATCTTACTTTGTGTTACTATTTATCAGAGAAGTCTAAATCAACTTTATCTAAAGAAATAACTTTAGTCTTATTCTTTATTTTATAACCCACGTATAAGATCAAGAATAATGGAAGTCCTATATAAGCTGCAATTAATCCATTCCAATCAATTGCCTCAGGAGTAATGTATGAATATCCTTGACCTATTATTATAATGATACACATTAATAATGCTAATATTGGACCAAATGGATATAAACTAGCTTTATATTTTAACTCATTTAAATCTCTTCCTTGATAAATATATGCTTTTCTAAATCTATAGTGGCATATTGCTATACCTACCCAAGCTATAAATCCAGCAAGACCAGATGCTGCAACTAGCCAAACATAAACAGTACTCTCTGCATATAGACCTGTTAAAAAGCAAGCAGAAGCTATTAATGTAGTTAGAAGCACGGCATTTATAGGTACACCTCTATTATTTGTTTTAGCAAAAGCTTTAGGAGCCATACCTTCTTTAGCCATTGCATAAAGCATTCTACTTGACGCATACATACCAGAGTTACCGGCAGATAATACAGAAGTTAATATGATTGCATTAATCAATGAAGCAGCGCCCGCAATACCAGCTTTTTCAAATACCATTGTAAATGGGCTTGTATCAAGTCCAGCTTCAGTAAATGGTATTATTGCTCCAAGGACAATAATTGTACCTAGGTAAAATATTAATATTCTCCAAAATATTGATTTTATAGCTTTAGGAATATTTTTCTCAGAATCTTCACTTTCACCTGCAGCAATTCCAATAAGTTCAGTACCTTGAAATGAAAAACCTGCAATTAAGAAAATTGAAAATATTGATTTAATTCCTCCGTGGAAAGGTCCATCTTCAATGGTGAAGTTATGAAATCCAACTTTATCTCCACCCATTATTCCTACAATCATTAAAACACCAATCACTATGAATATAAGAACGGTAATAACTTTAATCCCAGCAAACCAGTATTCTGATTCACCATATGCCTTAGATGATAGAACATTTAGTCCTACTATAATTACTAAAAATAAAATACTCCAATATAGGGCATTTACATCTGGGAACCAGTATTTCATCAACAGAGCACCAGCAACCATTTCGGCTGCAATTGTTATAGCCCAGTTGTACCAGTAGTTCCAGCCAAGGGCAAATCCAAGAGCTGGATCAATAAATTTATTAGCATATGAGCTAAATGAACCAGATATTGGCATATGAGTTGCCATTTCTCCTAAGCTTGTCATTAAAAAGTATACCATGATACCTACTAGTGCATAAGCTACTAATGCGCCACCAGGACCAGCTTGGTGGAGAGTATCACCCATTGCAAGGAATATACCGGTACCAATAGATCCGCCTATGGCTATCATGTTTAAGTGTCTTGCTTTTAAACTTCTCTTTAATTCGTGATTTTCTTCACTCATTTTTCTATCCTCCATTATGGTTTTAAATTTCCATAAGCAAGTAACTAAGATAATATAAAAATTAAAACAATAAAAAAAGCCATGAGAGCATACTCATGACATAAATACGAAAGTTACACATTTTAAAAATATGACGAATATCGACATTTACATTAAAAATAGCTCTCCACAAAATAAGTTGTGGCAGTCTTGTATATATTTTACACAAGCCCAGCAAATAGTATTAAAGCAATCAACCATTTACTTCGGCGAAAGTTCCTTTCTTATTACTTCAATGAGCTTACCTCCATAATAATACTCTTAAATTTCGCGCCTCTATCTTAGTTATTTACCTATTAAGTTATATGTAATTATGTAATAAAATGAGGAATAAGTCAATATAAAATATTTAACAATTTATAAAAATGCATAGAAAATGACTAAAAAGTTTGCAGATTAAAAGCGACTATTTGAAATTATTTCAATAGTCGCTTTTTTAATATTTATAAATAAATATACTATCTTAGCAATGATTAGTGTTATATTTAAGCTTTTTATGCAAGTCGGCACTATAGCAAGATTATATATTTAAAATGACATTTTTTATTCTAAATTTAATTTATTTTTTAATATATAGCTTGTTATTATGAAATAAACTATTATGAAGATTATATTAAATACTGTGATAGATATTAAAAATAAATTAATAGGCCAAAGAGATTCAACATTTCTTAGTAAATCAGGCAGTCTAGAGGATGAAAAAGCTATCCCAATAGATGATGATATTGCACCTGCAATTAAATTTAATACTATAAATGCCCCGAAAGATGAAAGAATTCTATGCTTACTAAATATATGCCCAATTGATATAGAAGCATAAATCATACTAATAAATTTTACAAACTGAAATACCATAGCAATTAATAATTCTATAATAATTACATAAATTTGTATTCCTATTTTAGCATAACCTTCTGAAAGAGCCCTAAAAGTTTCAGAAAAGAATTGGCCAAAAGCTCTAGGGTCAAATGCCATAATAATTATTGAAAGTATGGCTACAATTCCACTTATTATAGTCCAAAAAGTAGCAATTGAAAGTTTGCTTGTAATGTTTGTGATAGTGCTCACTGGAAGGGTGTTCATTAAATATCCTTCATCACCAAGTAGATTTTTATAAAATCTTTGGATAATTATGAAAAAGGTAACTATGAATACAGCAGCCATAGTACATCCGTATCCAAAGATGCTTAGTATAAATGGGATTGAACCAAATCCTTGAAGTTTATGTGATAGACCAGTTCCGATAAAAACTTTATTAATGATAGCAAATGCTAATAATACTAAATAAAGTGGTATAAGGGTTCTGCCAGTTGCTTTTACCTCATACTTCATTAATTTTCCTAACATCTAAATACCTCCCTAAATAGAGCATCAACACTCTTGCCTTCATTTTCTCTTATTTCATCAACACTTTTAGTTAAGAATATATTCCCATATGATATAAATACTACATCATCTAATATTCTTTCAATGTCAGAAATAAGGTGAGTAGATATAATTATAGTGGCATTTTCATTGTAATTAGTGATTATTGTATTTAAAATATAATCTCTGGCAGCGGGATCAACACCTGCGATAGGTTCATCTAATAAATACAAATCGGCCTCTCTACTCATAACTAAAATGAGTTGTACTTTTTCTTTTGTACCCTTTGACATGGTTTTTAATTTATCATTGGGATTAATGTTAAGTTTCGATAGCATATTGTAAGCTTTCTCAGGATTGAAATTACCGTAGAAGTCCTGAAAAAAATTAATGATGTCTGAAACTTTCATCCAGTCATTAAGATAAGTTCTTTCAGGAAGGTATGAAACAATTTTCTTTGTTTCAATTCCAGGTTTATTTCCTGATATTAATATTTCCCCACTTGATGGAGTTAAAAGACCGTTTGCTAACTTTATTAGTGTGCTTTTACCACTACCATTTGGGCCTAAAAGTCCAACAATTCTACCACGATTAATTTTTAGATTTATCCCTTTCAATGCCTCAGTATTAGAATAAGTCTTAAATAAATTTCTACATTCTAAAATAGGGACATTATCCATATTGCTATTTGTAAAAGTAGACATTGTATCACTTTCGCTAGAGTTATACAATATTTTATTATCAGCATTACTCATTATTTCATCTCCTTTGATATAATTTCTATAAGTTGGATTGTCTCTTGATTGGTATAACCGATTTTCTCCATGTTGTAGAGAAATTTTTCAATTTGATCTCTTGCTAAACCATTTCTTATATTTTTAATCATATTAACGTCCTCCGTAATAAATCTGCCACTTGTTCTTTGAGAAAATACTAAACCAGTTCTCTCAAGTTCTGTTAATGCTTTTTGCATTGTATTAGGATTAACAGCTGCATCACCTGCCATATCTCTAACTGATGGCAATTTTTCGCCAGCTTTGTATATGCCAGAAACGATTCTAAGTTGTATTTGTTCCATTAGCTGCATGTAAATTGGTCTATCGTCATTAAAATCCCATGACATAGTCTCACTCCTTCATAAATTGTACCACTGTATTATTGTACTAAGTTGTTAATACAATAATACAACTATAACTTTTAGCTGTCAAGAAAAATAAAATGATTTTTTGTAGGTTAAATAAGGCAATGAAATCTGTTGAATATTAAAAATTGTGGTGTTATAATTATTTTCAATGGTGTATATACACCTGTAAAATTAATTAAAAGAGGTGTAAATAAACGTGGCGATGGATTTAGCAAAAGAAATATTAAAGTTAAAGAGAGAAAAGAATGCACTTATTCTTGCACACTATTACCAACCAGGAATTATACAAGACTTAGCAGATTATGTAGGAGATTCTTATTATTTAAGTGAAATAGCTAGAGATTGCAAAGAGGAAGTTATAATGTTTTGCGGGGTTAGATTTATGGCAGAGAGTGCAAAAATTTTATCACCGAATAAGACTGTTTTAATGCCATGTCCTAGTGCAGGATGTTCTATGGCAGATATGGCAAGCGGCAAGGCTTTATTAGAACTAAAGGAAAAACATCCAGATGCCTATGTAGTTTGTTATATAAATTCAACGTGTAATGTGAAAGCTCATTGTGATGTAGCTGTGACATCTTCAAGTGCATTAAAAATATTAAAGAAGATACCTAATAAAAAGATTATGTTTTTACCTGATAGGAACCTAGGTGAATATATATCAGAGTTTTTCCCAGAAAAAGAGTTCATACTATGGGATGGATTTTGTAGGTGTCATAATAAGGTAAGCAGAGAAGATATATTGATTGAAAAAGAAAAACATAGAAATGCAAAAGTATTAGTACATCCTGAATGCACAAAGGAAATCAGAGATATTGCAGATTATATAGGGAGCACAAGTGGGATAATAGATTATGCAACTAGAGATGAAGGAACCGAGTTTATAATAGCGACAGAAGAAGGAATTTTACATGAATTAAAGAAAAGGAATCCTAATAAAAATTTCTTTATACCAGGAGATAGAATATGTTGCCAAGACATGAAAAAGACAACCCTTGAAAATTTATATGATGCCTTATTGAATATGAAAAATGAAATGATTCTAGAAGAAAATGTTAGAAAAAAGGCGTTAAGATCGTTAGAAAATATGCATTTACTTGCATCGCAAGATGTTAGAAGTAATTAGGAAAAATATGAATAAGTTTGTTGATGTTCTAATAATAGGTTCAGGGGTATCAGGTCTTTATTGTGGATTAAATTTAAGGAAAGATTTAAATGTCTTGATTGTATGTAAAGATAAGATTACTTGCAGTAATACTTATCTGGCACAAGGGGGAATATCTGTTGCAAAAGGTGTTGAGGATATTCCACTATATATAGAGGATACTTTAAAAGCAGGAAGATACAAAAATGATTTGGAGGCTGTTGAAACTTTAATTAATGAATCTATGGTTAACATAGAATTATTAATTGAAATGGGACTTGCTTTTGATAGAAATAAAGATGGAAGTTTAAACTTTACAAAAGAAGGCGCTCATTCTGTAAATAGGATAGTTCATACAAAGGATAATACAGGAGAAAGTACTGCAAAAATTTTAATTGATAAAGTGAAAAAGAGAGAAAATATAAGTGTTTATGAAAATACTCATTTTGTAGATATTATAGAAAAAGAAAATAAGTGCATTGGAGCCTTGTTAATAAGAGAATGTGAGCAAATAAATGTTTATGCAAAAGCTGTTGTATTGGCAACTGGAGGAATAGGTGGATTATTTAATAATTCAACTAATCAGAGAATATTGACAGGAGATGGAATAGCGTCAGCAATAAGACACAATATAGAGTTAAAGGATATGAATTATATTCAAATTCACCCGACAGCATTTTATGAAGAAGGTGAAAATAAGAGGAAATTTTTAATATCAGAATCTCTAAGAGGGGAAGGTGGAATTCTTACAAATATAAAAGGGGAAAGGTTCATAAATGAGCTTTTGCCGAGGGATGTGGTATCAGAAGCAGTATATAATCAGATAAAAGAGACAGAATTACCTTATGTAAATTTAGATATAAGGTTTTTGGGAAAAGACTATATAATAAATAGATTTTCAACTATTTATGAGGAATGCTTAAAAAGAGGAACAGATATAACAAAAGAATGTATTAAAGTTTCTCCAGCTCAGCATTTTTTTATGGGAGGAATAAAGGTAGATTTGGATTCTAAAACATCTATAAAAAACCTATATGCAGTTGGAGAGACAAGCTGTACAGGAGTACATGGTGCTAACAGACTCGCAAGTAATTCATTACTTGAAGGACTTGTATTTTCAAGAAGAGCTGCAATATCAATTAACAACATTGTGGATTATTTGGAAATTAAAGTTTTTCCTGTGGAAAGATTAGAAAAATCATGGGAAGAATTACAAGAAGAAAATAAAGAGATGACTGTTAGAACTATAAAAGAAAAGGGTGGAAAGTTAGATGATAAATTATTTAGTTATAGATAAAATAATAAAAGATGCACTTATTGAAGATTGTCCAAATGAGGACATAACCACAAATTCAATCATAGGAGAGGAAAGTATCTCTACAGTAGAATTGATTTGCAAGGAGGAAGGCATAGTTGCAGGACTTGAAGTATTTAAAAGAGTATTTGATTTATTAGGAAATGTGGAGATCGAATTTTATAAGCGTGATGGAGATAATGTACATGTAAAAGACAGAATTGCTTTTCTAAAAGGTAATACAAGAAGCTTATTAGTTGGGGAAAGGATTGCACTAAATTTACTTCAAAGGATGAGTGGAATAGCTACATTGACGAATAGATTTATACAAGAAATAAAACACACAAAGGCAAAATTATTAGATACAAGAAAAACAACACCAAATTTAAGGATATTAGAGAAATATTCTGTAAAGATTGGGGGCGGATGTAATCACAGATTTAATTTATCTGATGGTGTAATGATTAAAGACAATCATATTAGTGCGGCTGGTGGAATAAAAAAAGCTATAGAGCTAACGAGAAAAAATTCTTCATTTGTTAGAAAAATAGAGGTAGAAACTGAAAATTTAGAAATGGTGCAGGAAGCACTATTAGCAGGCGCAGATATAATAATGCTTGATAATATGGGTTTAGAGATAGCTAAAGAGGCAGTTGAAATAATAGGAAAAAGAGCCCTAATAGAATTCTCAGGAAATGTTGAACTAAATAATATTAAAGAAATAGCTGAAATAGGTGTTGATTACATATCTGTAGGAGCATTAACACACTCAGCTAAAATATTGGACTTTAGTTTAAAAAACTTAACATTGTTAGAAAATTAAAAACTGATAATTAATATTTCTGTATCAAATGAAACGGATTTAATACGAACATTCTATTATAATAATTCTATAAGTTGATTGATTTATCTAAATTCTATATTTCAATTACTAGTGTATGGTCAAAGTTTAATGATTAGTGAATTTAAATGAGTGTGAAATTTAGGAGGAGAATTTTATGATAAGAAGAGTTATTAAAATAGATGAAGAGAAATGTAACGGATGTGGTGTTTGTGCAAGTGCCTGTCATGAAGGAGCTATAGGTATAGTAGATGGAAAGGCAAAATTATTAAGGGATGACTATTGTGACGGGCTTGGAGACTGTCTTCCTTCATGTGCAACTAATGCTATTTCTTTCGAAGAGAGAGAAGCAGCTGCTTATGATGAAGAAGCTGTAAAGATAAACATGGAGAAAAGAAATACGGAGCAAAAGAAATTAGAGTCAAACAAAAATCAAACAATTCAATTTGGATGCCCAGGTGCACAATCTAGAATGTTAAACCATAAGAAGATTGAAGTGAGAGAGGCGAGAACTGAAGGTGAGATAGTATCACAATTGAATCAATGGCCTGTGCAAATTAAACTTGTCTCTCCAAATGCATTATATTTTAACAATGCTAATTTACTTATAGCAGCAGATTGTACAGCCTATGCATATGGAGATTTTCATAATAAGTTCATTAGGAATAAAATTACATTAATAGGATGTCCAAAACTAGATGAGGTAGATTATTCAGAAAAACTAACGACAATTTTGAAGATGAATGATATAAAAAGTGTTACTGTTGTAAGAATGGAAGTTCCATGTTGTGGTGGAATAGAAAATGCTGTGAAAAATGCATTAAAGGCAAGTGATAAAATGATTCCTTGGCAAGTTGTAACTATTTCGACTAATGGAGAAATTATTGAATAAAAATATAAATAGAATAAGGGCATATTTGCATATATAAAAAGTTTTGTATGTAGATATGCCCTATAAATTTATAAAAATGATTATTTAAGGGTATACTTAAATTAGAAATGGGAATTTATACAGATAAGTAAAAAATTATATATTCATTAAGGTGAAATAGAGGATATTATTGCTAATGTGTAGAATACTATAATATCGAGATATTTAAGGGGGAGTATATATGAATAAAAGGAAAGTGTTAATACCAATAGACGGAACAGAAAGAAGTATGCATTCTTTAGAATTTGTAAAAGAAATATTTCCCGACAAAGATTCAATTGAAATTATAATAATGAATGTTAAAGAATTAGTACTGATAAATGAAATGATAGTTGCTGATGAGATAAAATTTGCACAAGAATTGGGTGAAGAAATATTACAAGCGGCTAAAGAAAAAATGAAAGATTATAATACAGAAACTTATTTTACTTTTGGATATCCAGGAGATGAAATAATAAAGAAAGCAAATGAAGAAAATATAGGAGTAATAGTTATGACTAAATCTACTAAAAGAGGTTTAAATAGAATGATTGGGTCAGTAACTACTAATGTTGTCAAACGTGCTAAATGTATTGTAATGATAGTGCCTAATGATTTTTCAATTAGTATTAAATAAGCAAGTTAATCAGTAGGTTTGAAAATTAGAATTTTATAGGCTATCTTAAAAATTACATTTTAAGGTAGTCTTTATTTTTGAATATAGAATTTTACTATGTATAATGATATAATAAAGCGAAACTTATTTGTTATAATATAAGTATTTATGGAACATTAAGTTAAAGATTTATATTAAATAATAATTTTAAGGTGGAATTTATTTTAACCTAAATTAATACATGCGGTTAGTTCATAATTTTCAGATAAGGGATGAGAATTTTGAATTGATATAAATTATATAAAAATTATTTTGTTATATTTAAGGAGTAAGAAATGAGAGCAGTTTATAGAAATCCAAGAGAATTAGCAACATGTTTAAAGGACATTGTGGATACATATTATGATGATCTAATTTCATATGAAAAGATGGAAGAAAGAATTATGAAAATTGTTGATGCTAATAGAGAAGCTATATATAAAGAAAAAAATATGTCAGTTAAGATAGCTAATGTCTTAGGAGATAAAAGAGTAGATGTAATTAATAAAGTAGTTGAAAGTAAAACTAAGTCAGAAGTTTAATGAGTTTTGCGGTTTAGGAGTGAATTTGGAATGGGTAAGAAAATAATATTAACAGGAGATAGACCAACAGGTAAATTACATATAGGACACTATATAGGTTCTTTAAAAAATAGAGTTGTACTTCAAGAATCAGGTTTATATGAAAGTTTTATAATGATTGCAGATCAGCAGGCTTTAACAGACAATGCAAGAAATCCTGAAAAGATAAGAAATAGTTTAACGGAAGTTGCACTTGATTATTTAGCAGTTGGAATTGATCCAAGCAAATCAAATATATTTGTACAATCACAGATACCAGAACTAAATGAATTAACAATGCATTACTTAAATCTTGTTACTTTATCAAGGTTAGAAAGAAATCCAACAGTTAAGCAAGAAATAAAACAGAAAAATTTTGAAAATAGCATTCCGGCAGGTTTTCTTATTTATCCAGTAAGTCAAGCGGCTGATATTACAGCATTTAAAGCAGACACAGTACCAGTTGGAGAAGATCAACTTCCTATGATTGAGCAAACAAGGGAAATCGTTAGAAGTTTTAACTCTATATATGGAGAGGTGCTAGTTGAGCCAGAAGCAGTACTTCCAAGTTCTAATGCGGGAAGATTGCCTGGAACGGATGGAAAAGCTAAAATGAGTAAATCAATAGGAAATTGTATATATTTATCTGATGATGCTGATACAATTAAGAAAAAAGTAATGTCAATGTATACAGACCCTAATCATATAAGAGTAGAAGATCCAGGGCAAGTAGAGGGAAATACTGTATTTACTTATCTAGATGTATTTGCAACTGATAAAAATGCTGTTGAAGAAATGAAAGAGCATTATAAACGTGGTGGTCTTGGTGATGTAAAAGTAAAAAAATATTTAAATGAAATTTTACAGGCTGAATTGGAACCAATAAGAAATAGAAGAATTGAGTTTGAAAAAGATATAGATGCAGTATATAAAATGCTAAAGGATGGTAGCAACAAGGCTAGAGAAGTGGCGGCAAATACTCTTAGAGAAGTTCGAGGAGCAATAGGTATAGAATATTTTACTGAAAAATAATAAAGTAAATTCATTAGAGGGGGAATTCAAAATGAAAGCTATTGGAATATTAAATTATCCAGTAGAAGATGTGTTCCATATTTTTATAAAAAATGCAAAGAAAGATTTTTCGGATTTTAACGAAGAAGATGCGACAGGATGTAAGATTCAAAAGAGTATAAATACTGGTAGGCCTAATCCAGTAGAATGTACAGTTGAAATAACTGGATATGCAAAAAATGAAAAATATCAAATTACTACCTCAACTGATTTTACAACATGTGTATCCACATATAACTTCAAAGGGCAAAAAGATGGCACAACTAAATTAGTATTTGAAGAAGAACAGTCAACAGATAAATTTTTTGGATATATGTCATTATGGATTCAAAGATTTATGGCTAGGCGCGCCTTTAAGGCAAAATACAATAATATTGTGGAGGCTCTCAATAATGAATTGAAGACATATGCTAATAATAAAGAACGAAGCAAGCCTAAAAATAAATAATAAAAATACAGGGTTGTAAAAGCTAAAATGTACCCTATAGAGTAGACACTATAAAAAAAGTCTACCCTATAGGGTTTTTCTATTTATAATAAGATTATAG
>NZ_JBJIAB010000048.1:0-40421 GCF_045310795.1 Candidatus Clostridium helianthi | reverse complement strand
TCTATAAATATGGTTCCTACTCAGACAATAGACAGGCTATGCGTCCGAATGTAGAAACCAATTTGCAACATATATATATAAATTGATTAAGAAATACTAAAATCAAAGGAAGAATGGTGGTTATATTGAAAAAAATTATATTATTGTTATCTTTAACGTTATGTACAAGTTTTTTTGGTTGCTCAGCTCAACAATCTTCAAGTCAAAGTAACCAAAGTCAAAGTGGAAATACTACAAAGCAGATTACTGTAAATAATAGTTCTACTGTGGGAGGCAACACTGATTCTAGTTTAGATAATGAGGCTTTTAAGAAAGGGTATGCACCTTTTTCTTTAAAGGATTCAGCTATTTATACATCTTTATTTCAAATAAATGACAAGACATTAGTTTTTCCTAACTGGGATGACAATAATAATCTTTCTGTGGTTAAAGAACCATATCCTAAAAATATTATAAATACTTCGAATGTAAGTGATTTTTATAATTATCCTATTAATTCTTTAGTGGTCATGAATAATGTAGCATATTTTTCTGATGCCGATAATAACAGTAAATTATCAAAAGTAGATTTATCAAATAGGTCATATACACCTAATTTAGTCTCAGGAAAAGTTTCAAATATGATAGGTGTAAATAATGTTGTATATTTTATTGATCCTGATAATGGAAATAAACTTCATGCTTTTGATACAAGTAACAATACGGACACAATTATATCTTCTGATAACGTTGGAAATTATTTGGTGGATGAAGATACTATACTTTATGAAAATAAAAGTGATAAATCTACTTTATACTCAATGAAAGTAGATGGTACACAAAAACAAAAACTTTCTAATTTTTCAGTAAATAGCTTTGTACCTTATTCAGGACAAATATTGGCTTTTAATTCTTCAGATAATAATAATCTTTATTCAATTAATTTAAAAGACCTATCAACAAAAAGATTAGGGGTAATGAATGGAGAGGATATGAAGATTTTTAATGGAGCCATATATTTTATAAATGTAACTAATAATAGACATCTTTCAAAGATGACAGTAGATTTAGCAACTCCAAAGGTAAGTTTCAATGATTTTTCTGATTATGAGGTAAATGAATATTATCCAACTAGTAAAGGGATATTTGCACGAAAGGGTGTTAATGTTAATAATGGTTATATATTCATACCTGCATAAAAAAGTATATTTTTACCCCTATGCAAGAATTATAGAAAAAGCAATTCTTTAAAGTAATGAGCGAGATTAATATGAAATAATTATAAGAATTGGGGGTAGCTTAATGTTTTCGAAATTAAATGGATATAAATTAGGATCTAATGTGGTGTGGATTAATTAATATTCTAATGTTATTCTAATTATATTTTAATCTAATTTTAATGTTTTGATGTAATAATATTATTGTAAAGAGATTTACTATTCTAGCAATAAGGAAAAGTATTCTTTCATCATTAAATATTTTTTCCGGAATTTTGAAATTTCTGAAGGTCGTCGTCAGAAATTCATATGAAATCTTTTTTAAATTTTACTCATATTCATCAAGAGAGTTGTTTTTATAGCAACTCTTTTTATATTTAGATGAAATTATTATAAAACAATTCAGTTGGAGAAAATATTTAAGTATTTTTAGATAGTAAATTATTTAATACTTATAGAAGTAATAAGTATAGATGTATATAATATTTTTATTAAAGATAGTGAATTAATAAAAACTATGTAGTGTAAATTCTTTAACAAGGTAGAAGCAAAGCAGTAAATTAGGATATCAAAATATTAAAAAGTGTAAGTTTTGTTATTATATATAAATATTTTTCTATGCGATGCTGCAACTAGATTATGTAAGGAGGCTATAAAATTGAATGATTTTAGAATTCTTTTAGTGGAAGATGAAAAGCAAATGGCTATGTTTATTGAAATGGAACTTATTCATGAAGGATTTAAGGTTGATGTAGAGTACGATGGAAGAGAAGCTGTTAAAAAAGTAGAAAGTATAGAGTATAGTTTAATATTACTTGATATTATGATACCTAATTTAAATGGAATTGAGGTCTGCAAGAGAATTAGGAAATTCTCTAATGTGCCCATAATAATGCTGACAGCCAAGGGAGATGTATCAGATAAAGTTATAGGTCTTGATGCTGGAGCTAATGACTATTTAACTAAGCCATTTGCAATAGAGGAATTATTAGCAAGGATAAGAGTATATATGAGAGAAAAAGTGTCAAGAAATGAAACTGGTGTGATAAAGGTAAATAATATAACTATGGATGATAGAATACATCAAGTATGGAGAGAGGGAATAGAAATTGAACTTACTAAAAAAGAATATGATCTTTTAAGAATGTTATTAATAAATAAAAATATTGTGCTTACAAGAGATCAATTAATTGAGGAAGTATGGGGATATGAATATTCAGGAGATACTAATGTAGTAGATGTTTTTATAAGATACCTAAGAAGTAAAATTGATGATAATTTTGAGGAGAAAATCATAAGTACTGTAAGAGGGGTAGGATATGTTATTAAAGGAGAGTAAATATGTGAATTTTGGAATTCTTAGTAATGCAAGGATTTCAATAAAGCTAACTATAATTTACGCTTTTATGTTTTCATTAATTTTGATTTCGATAAATGCAGCAGTTTTATTTGGAATGGAACATTATTTATATCGTGAAGCAGATAATGATATAGAAGATACTAAGGGCATAATATCAAATATGCTTGACTCCTCAAATCAGCAGTTAGATTTATTGAACAAAGAAGTTTTAGCTAATATTTCTTCTACAGATAGTATATATGTAAGGATATTAAAAGAAGATGGGATATTAATAAATGCTTCAGAAGATTTCCCATTTGATGTTGATGAACTCAATAATAACATAAAATATTTAGGAGATAAAGTAAAACGTCTAGAAGATAAAGGTAGGCATTTAAGATATAAAACTGTTGAATATAACAGCCAAGAATATGGAATTATATATTTTCAAATAGTAAAAGACATGAAAAGTGAACATTATTTTATGAAAATGGTATTTGGACTTATGGCAATTGCAGATTCTATAGGTGTTATTGCCTCTATTATAGTTGGATACATAGTAAGTAAAAAAATGCTTAAACCAATTAATTACATAACTAAAACAGCTGAAAATATAAGTATTAATAATTTAAAAGAAAGAATAAATATAACAGGTCCAGACGATGAACTAAAAAGACTTGCATCTACCTTAAATAAAATGATAGATAGGCTTCAAGATTCTTTTAATAGACAAATACAATTTGTGTCAGACGCTTCTCATGAACTTAGAACCCCAATTGCGGTCATACAAGGATATGCTAATTTATTAGATAGATGGGGAAAAAATGATAAGGAAGCATTAGAAAAATCAATATACGCAATTAAGTTAGAAGCTAATAGCATGGCAAGTTTGGTTGAAAGCCTACTGTTTTTAGCAAAGGGTGATAGTGGAACACAAGTAATGGAGAAAAAGGAGATTTCGATTAATAAATTAATTAAAGAAGTAATTGATGAAAGTAATGTAATAGAAAAAGATCATGAGATATTAAGTGATAGGAATGATATTGGAGAAATTACTGCAGATTATGGAATGATAAAGCAGATGATCAGAATATTTGTTAGTAATAGTATTAAATTTACTCCAAAAGGTGGGAAAATAAAGATTGATTCAGAAGTACATAAAGAGTTTGTAAAAATAACTGTTAGCGATACTGGTATAGGAATACCTAAAGATGAAATTAACAATATTTTTGAGAGATTTTATATTGTAGATAAATCAAGGTCTAAAGAAAGTGCTGGCTCAGGGATAGGATTGTCCATAGCTAAACGGATTGTGGATATGCATAAAGGAACTATAAATGTAGAAAGTGAAGAGGGGACTGGTACAAGGGTAATTGTTACATTATATCGATAAAATTAATCTATATAGTAAATAAATAATAAGATGGAAGAAGTTTATTCTTTCATCTTATTATTTTTAAGAGGATTCTAAGAATTTTTTAATCTAATTTTAATCTCCTGGGTTCATAATGACAAAGCAATATAGTTAAGGGCATTTTCAAGATTATACTTATATGCACATTACCAAGCAGATGTATTAGTTGGTAATGATTTACGCTTAGTATGCAATAAAGAATCAATTGCTTTGTTAAAATATATTACAGGAAGGACAGATAAAAATGAATATGGAACTTTTTACAATGATAAACAATTTGGCAAATAAAAATACAATTTTAGATAAGATAATGATTTTCTTTTCAAAAGATGTCCCTTACATATTTATGGCAGTTGCTGCAATAGTATTTATCATAGGAATCATGAAAAAGAATTCTAATAGCAGAAAAGCTGTTTTTAGTGCTTTTGTTATTACAGTAATTAATTTAACTTTAAGTTTTATAATTGGGAATATATACTATGTGGACAGACCTTTTGTACACAATAAAGTAAATTTATTAGTACCACATGTTACAGATGCATCATTTCCTAGTGATCATGCTACAGGAACAATGAGTATAGCTTTGGGACTTGCAAAATATAATAAGATACTTAGTACAATTTTAACTATATTATCATTAATTGTTGGTTTTTCAAGAGTTTATGTTGGAAACCATTATCCTATGGATGTAGTAGGTGCGTATATAATTGTTTTTGCAGTAAATTATATTTATAACTTGAAATTAAGATGTAAGATTGACAATTTATATGAACTAGCTGAGAAGAAAATAACAGAAAGATTAGGAAAGTTACACGGTAAAATATTTCAACCTAAAAGTGCAAATTAAATCCTAATTTTAATAAAGGGAAGTATAAAATATTGACAGCATTTTAGCTGATGAAGATGAAATGTATCAATACTTTTTAGATAAAAAAGAATTAATAGAATTAGAATTATCTCAATTATCAATCTTCTTCGAAGGTCGTTTAGACGAAGTTTTGTTTTAAAAATACAGGAATTTAAATTACTCAATCTATACATATATAATGTAATAATATTGAATAAATATAAAATTAAGGTTGGAAGTTTCATTCTACCTCCAACCTTATAAAATAAACATATTACTTTTTGAAGTTTATACAAAAGTCTTGACAGACTCTAGCAATCGGAAAAACCTCCATTTTTATTAAAAGACTAAGCTACATCAAATTTAGTAACTTGTCTTTGAGTAACTTGAGCACCAGATTTCTTAACTAAATCACCAGAATTAGTCTTGAAAACATTCTTAGCAATTACAGTATCCATAAGTGCGTTGATCTCATCTTTTGTAAGAGTAGGTTTAACACCAGAAACACTTAAAGTACTTTTTTCACCGGCTACAGTTAAAAAAGTCATAGATAAAGAATATTCCATTTAATTTACCTCCAATCTTAAGTAGAGAACTCGAATCTATGATTTGATGGTGGCCGCTTACTATGTGAGCACTCAACGAATGAATGTGAATCGAGTTTTCTACAATATTTTTTTAGAATAAGATCCTAAGCATTTGCTAAGCTAGAAGATTCATTAATAAAGTAATCTCTAGTATTAGCTTCCATAACACCTTTGATTGCATCTGCAACTGCATAAACATTTTCAGGTGTAGCATCTGTTTTTATACCTGAAAAAGTCTTTTTTGTATAAATTGGATCGCCTGCTTTATCTAGAGCTTTTTGAACTTCAATACTGAGAGAAACAGAGTCAATAGTTTTAGTTACAGCCATAGTTTTAACCTCCTTTATTTTGTTTTCATAAAGGATATATGTATAAATTTTAGTCATTACATAAATAGATGAAAATTATTTGTTTTCTTATTTAAAAAAAGAACTAAAACAGGTTATAGGTATTGAAAGAATGAATATGAAAAGTGAATGTTTCAGTTTATAATTTTTCAACAATAATCAACCTTGCACTAGGTAGAGTAATAAATAAATTCTATTTTTGTTATTATTTTTGAAGGCTATAGCTTGAAATTATGGTTAATATATTTCTGTAAAGAAATATAGTCAAAAGGAGGAATAGTAATATGGCATCAAGTAGTAGTGGAAGAAATACAACTTTAGTACCAGAAGCAAAACAAGGATTACAAAGATTAAAAACTGAAGCAGCTTCAGAAATTGGATTAAGTGATTATGAAAACATTGATAAAGGGAACCTTTCTTCAAGAGACAATGGTAGAATTGGTGGAGAAATGGTGAAAAGAATGATAGAAAGCTACGAACAAGAGCTTTAAATAATAGTAAATGCACCAAATCTGTTTTTGGTGCATTTATAGCCTATGGCTAGATCTAGGTATATTTTATAGACTTTGTTTGTTAAATAATTCAAATAGATATACTAAATAAATATTAACATCATTATACATTTTAATTTTATCCTTTCTGAATAGAACTTAATATAACACCTATGATGACAATAACTCCTGCTAATATTTGTACGGTAGATACACTTTCATGTAAGATTAATATTGAAAATATCAAACCTAAGACAGGAACTAGATTCATAAGAGACACTGAAATACTAGCAGAGAGTTTTCTGAGTCCTAAATTATATAATAGAAATGCAACAATAGAGCAGCCTACACTTAGATAAATCAATGCGCTTGCTGAAGTCATGGTAGGCATTCTCCATGTTTTACCCTCGATAATGACAAATGGCAAAAAGAAGATGAAGCCTGCTAGCATTTGATAATATGTTAATGTCATTGCAGAATATTTATTTGTTAAATCTCTCGTAATAAAGTTGTAGAATGCCCATACAATTCCCGCTCCTATTAGAATTATATTTCCTAACATAGATTTAGAATTCCCATCTACATTAATTTGAGTTAGAACTGCAACACCGATGATAGCGAGTATAATTCCAAGTACCTTTTTTATATTTGGTTTTGAATGATAAATAAAAAATTCTAGTAGTGTTGTAACAGCAGGAAAAGAAGCTACTATCAAAGCTGAATTTGAAGAAGATGTCATACTAACCCCAATGTTTTCTATTGCAAAATAAAGTGTAATCCCCAAAAATCCACTTAATGCAATACGCATACGATCTTCCTTTTGTATTTGTTCATTATTTGCTGTGATTTTCCTCATGAACCAAAAGAGAATCACAGCAAAAAGAGTTCTAACTGCAGCGAGTTGAATAGGAGCAAAGGTTTCATAAGCTAATTTTGTTGCAATAAAAGATGCACTCCATAATACAACAGCCCCAGTACTAGCCAAGTAATAGTAAGATAAAGTTCCATTTTGTATATTTGTTTTTTGATTATCTAGCAATGATTTGGCCTTTAACATAGAAATATATATCCCCCTTTTAATTTAGTGACTACTATTGTAACTACTTGTGATTACAATATCAGTTTTAGTTGATTGTGTCAATAGATTTAGTTATAATATTAGTTACTAAAGTAGCGACTAATATTATTGGAGGATTTATGGAAGATAACATTTTAGAAGTATTAAAAAATTTAAATTTTACAGAATATGAAGCAAAAGCATACCTAACATTATTAGAAGAATCACCATTAACAGGCTATGCAGTAGCAAAAAATTCAGGTGTGCCACGTTCAAAAATATATGAGGTTTTAGATAGTCTTGCTATGCGTGGAGATATTTTAATTAGCCATGGAAATACACAACAGTATGTTCCAATTCCTGCAAAAGAACTTATTAAAAATCGTCGGATAAAAGCTGAAGAAAATTTTAAACTTGCAGAAACATCGTTAGAACAATATAATCAATCTTCGAAGAATCGTGAGAATATCTGGAATATAACTGGTCATGACGAAATACTTGATAAAGTAAAAGAATGCATCCTCTCAGCAAAACATAGAATTTTGCTTGAACTTTGGAAAGAGGAATTCAAGGAATTAGAATCTGAATTGAAAAAGGCAGCTGATAAAGGAGTTATGGTAACCATTATTGCTTATGGAGAAATAGTAACTGATTTTGCAAATGTTTACTTACATGATATGAGTACAGAAATTACCGATGAATACGGAGGGCGTTGGATTGTAGCTAGTGCCGATAATTCAGAAGTTGTAGCTGGTATTGTATCACTTGGTAAAGATAGCAGGGCAGCGTGGACAATGCATCAAGGATTGGTTATGCCTATAACAGAAGTCATGATTCATGATCTGTATATTATGGAAATCATGGAGAAGCATAGAGAATTATTAGAAGAAAGTTTTGGCAAAAATCTTATTGAACTTCGTAGGAAATTTTCTATATACCAAGATTTAAAAAAACACTATGTATAATTAATCTATGAAATTATAATAGTTTATTTTAAAAACTAGGTCGGAAAAATAGAAAAAACACTAACAATTTAAATACCTAAATGCTGGTGCTTTCTAAATTGATGACCCATAGGAGAATCGAACTCCTGAATGGTATTTTAATACTTTTGATACTATGCCAAGGGAGTTATATGGTGTTACAATGCTCTATGGGTGTGAAGCAAATATTCTTGATGAAAGCGGTAATATAGATTTGTCAATTGAAAAGCAAGAAAAGCTTGATATTATTATAGGAAGTCTACATGATCCAGTTGGAGAAATAGGAAAGAGTCTTGAAATTTATACAAAGATGTTTTTAAAAGCAATGGATAAGAATATATTAATAGAAATAATTAATAAATAATTTTCGGTAAAGAGAAAATGATGTGATGTGATTTGCAAAAAGATTGCATTGCTTTGCAAAGAATTAAGAAGAAAATGCTAATATAATTTTTTGACTATCTTGGTATTTTGTAAAAATTAATGATAGTAATGGAAAAAGTTTGGATTAGTAAAAATAAGTTTATGATATAATTAGGTAAATTTATAAAAAATCAAGATAATAGATGAAATATTTTAGCGAAAGTTATAAACTATAAATAAGCGTATAATTGTCGCTAATTTTTTGTTTAAATAAGTTATAAGGGGAATGATTTTAATGATAAAAGGGATAAAGCTAAAAGTATTGCTGCCATTAATATCAATAAGTTTGTTTTTTATAGTGTTTATGGCAATACAATTTAACTCTACAAGTAATAATTTAAAAAAGGTACGGGAAATGAATAATAAATATTTTTATACAAGCACTAAAGCCGATGAACTAAAATTAGATGTTGTACAAGTCCAGCAATTCCTTACAGATATTAGCGCGACAAGAGGCGCAAAAGGTTTTGATGATGGTTTTGATGAAGCAGAAAAATTTGCTAAGGATCTAGAAAGTGTTTTGAGTGATCTTAAAGAAAAAAATCCAGAAAGTGCAAGTGAATTAGATAATATACAAAAAAGTTTTGAACCTTATTATGAAACAGGAAAGAAAATGGCGCAAGCTTACATAGACGGTGGGCCTGAAAAAGGAAATTTATCTATGGAAGAATTTGATTCTACTTCAGAAAAGATTAATGAGGAAGTTGATAAATTTAACGAAGCAGCAGCAAAAAACATCGAAATATCTATAAGTAGTATAGAAAATGATATAAGAAATACAATAATTTTAATGGGAATATCTGTTCTAGCCTTAGTAATAATATTTGTTATAACTTGGAGATATATATCTAAAAATATTGTTACACCAATAACTACTATGCTTTCAAAACTCAATGAAATGTCTAATAATGGCGGAGATTTAACTCAAAGAATTGATTTTCATAGCAATGATGAGATTGGTGAAATGGCAAAAAGTTTTAATTTAATGCAGGAGTCTTTTAGGCAGATTATCAATGTCGTTATTAATGAATCAAGAAATGTTGAAAATAAAGTTGAAAAAACTAATGAAAATATAGGTAAGTTATCTGGATTAATCGAAAATGTTTATACTACAACAGAAGAATTATCAAGTGGTATGGAGGAGACAGCAGCGTCAACAGAAGAAATGGGGAATACTACATATTTAATTAACTCAGATATGATGGGAATTGCACAAAAGGCAAAAAGTGAAGCTGAGAATTCGAAGCTTATAAATGAGAGAGCTAATGAACTTAAAAATAAAGCTGTTAATTCTATGGAAAATGCTAAAAAGATTAATTTACAAACTCAAAGTAAATTATTAGAAGCTATTTTAGAAATTGCCTCTCAAACAAATTTATTAGCATTAAATGCATCAATAGAGGCTCAAAGAGCAGGTGAAGCAGGCAAAGGTTTTTCAGTAGTAGCAGAAGAAATTAGAAATCTTGCAGAAGATTCTAAAAAAACTGTATCAGAAATAAGTAATATTAGTAATATTGTTATGGGAATAGTAGACAACTTAGTTTCTACTTCTCAAGATATGATAAAATTTATTAATGTTGATGTGATAAATGATTATGAGATGATTGTTAAAACAGGAGAGCAGTACAGTAAGGATGCAGCTATGGTTTATGATATGACAACAGAATTTAGCAATAAATCTAACAGTATTATGGATTCTATGCTTAGAGTTGCGGATGCAGTAAAACAAATAAATGATTCAAATACTGAATTAGCTGATGGAACCAATAATATTGCAGAAAATATGAATACTATATCTGAAAGTTCAGGAAATGTTGTTGAATTAATTAAGGAAGTTAATGTAAGCACTAATAAGCTAGTTAATATGGTTAATAATTTTAAGGTATAGCTATGATTATTAAAAAGAAATAAGTGCATAAAGAAAAGATAAGCCTTCAAATAAGAATATTCTAAAAATTAAAGAACCTCGAAGAAAAATAAAAGTTTTAACTAATGAAGAAGCAAATGAATGAAAAATTGGATACTATTTTAGATAAACTAGAAGAAAACAATAAATGAATTTAGGCAGTTTTTAAAAATATTTCTTGGTAGTAAATTGTTGTGTCATAATTAAAGTTTTCAAGGATGAATATAAGAAGGAGGAAGAGCTATGTCAAATAACGTAAAACAGAGAAGAATAATTTTAGATTTAGCAACTACTTTAGATGGCTTTATTGAAGGGAAAAACGGAGAAGTTGATTGGTGCATTATGGACGCTGATATGGGATTCACTAATTTCTTAAATGAAATTGACACTGTTTTATATGGTAGAAAGAGTTACGATTTATGGGGACAATATATTCCACAAGATGAAGATTCAGATGATGAAAAAGAAGTTTGGAAATTAATTCATAGTAAAGAGAAATACGTGTTTTCCAGAACACAAATAGCTACTAATAATCAAGCAATATTTATAAATGAAAATATTCTTGAAGAAGTAAATAAATTGAAGAATAAGCCTGGTAAAGACATTTGGCTATATGGAGGAGCAAGTCTAATTACAACCTTTATAAATTTAGGGCTTGTTGATGAATTTAGATTATCTATTCACCCTGTTATTTTAGGAGAAGGAAAACCGTTGTTCAGTGATATAAAACAGAGATTGAATTTAAAAATGGTTAACGCCAGAACGTTTTCTTCTGGCGTTGTACAATTAATCTATCATCGGAATGGTAATTAATTTTTAACAGAACTCTCTGTATCAATAGCTACTTCAAGCTTAGCTGATATTATGGTATTTAATTTATTAATTGAACTTGATAAGCTAACAATTTGTTTCTCTAAACGAATTAGCAAATAGGCAGATACCGCTACTGGAAAGCCATTATTAACAATAAGGTTAATTAACTCATTTACTTCCATAAATCCATCACCTCCTATAAGGAATATATGATATAAAATGTATTATTTTACGTTAGAAAACAAATAGTACATAAAACTAAAATATATACATCGCATAAATAATTCTTCATGATAATTCTAAAAATATTGCAAGAATTTTAACTGTGATTGTGAAATTTGCATCGTGAACTGTACATTGTGAATTGAAGTATATATAGATAAAATAAATTATTGAGTGCTGCCTTCATTTACAATATAAGAATATTTATTCTTTATAACTTAAGAATATAAAAGGAAATACGACTCACATGTGTTCTCTGGATACTCACAGAGAAAGTTCTGCACCTATAAATTAAGCAGCTATGCTGCAATTAAGAATTTTTCACTTATAGCCAAATATAAAATGCTCATAGCGAAAGTTCTACTTAAGAATTTGCTTGTAAAATGCGGGTTAGGAGATTAGACATACAAATTCAATTATTATTTTAATGTTATGTTACAGCATAAAACATATATCCATAATAGCAGCTGCTAAATTTTAAGGCTGTAAATAAATTATTGGGGTGTGTTGTAAAAATGATTAGAGATGAAATTAAACTCAACTCAGAAGAAGGAAAGTGCTTTGATAAAAAGCAAATAGCTTTAGCAATTAGAAATTCTACTTTTAATGATGATTTAAAATGTTCTTTGCTTGAGGATGAGATATTAGATAAATGCCAGGGCTGCAGCCTAAAATGCATTTGCGATAGAATAGATCAAGTTATTGAAGATTATGTGGAGAAAACTACAGAGGTTGTAAATAATTTTAGTTTTGAATAAGGCATAATTTTAATCTCTAACACTAAGAAATTATAATAAATAAGAATCTGTAGACACGAGAATTTAAGATGTTTTAAGAAATTTAAATATAGTTCATAATTACAGTATAGACAATCTGTTAATTTGAATATGAGCGACAAAACAATAAGTTAAAAAATGATATTATAAAAGGAGGCTTTAATATATGCTATGGAATGAAGTAAGAAAGACTTATCCTAATAAATGGGTTGTGTTTGATGGCCTAAAACAATATGAGGAAGATAATAAATTAATTGTTGAAGATTTAGCAATAGTAGAAGTATTTTCAGATTTAAACACAGCTTATAAGTATTATTGCAATCTTCATAAACAGGATAAATCACGTAAATTAAATATTGGCGATACGCGTAAAGAAAATCTTGAATTTAAAATCGAAAGGATCGGATTAATGAGATGATAAATTTAAAGTATGCACAGATAAAAAAGCAGCTATGCTGCAAATAAGAACTTTTTATTAACCTTTTTAGTATGTTATGAATATCCGTGTGCATAAGTTATTATTTTGTTCCTTGGACTTGGATATTGATAAAAAGCCCTTGCATTTTGAAAATGTATTGATAGATACTGGTTCAGCTACTACCTTAATAAATAGTGATTATATTCATTTTGATGGTAATGAAGAGCTTATTAATGTACATGGAGTTGGTGGTTATGAATCAGTTTTAATGAAGCCTTTTAAAAATATAAGCATTAATAATGGCTATGCTTTACATGACGTTCTTTTATGTGTTGGTGAAATGGATTATGGGATTGACATTGATTTACTTATTGGACTAGATTTATTGAAAGCACTTAATGCTGATATTAGCATTAAAAATATGTGTCTAAAGTTTTCAAATTGTTAAATGTCAAAATAATATACAATTATTAAATAAATAGGATAAATGGAACAACATTTTTAATTAAATTGATTATATTAATATTAAAATTCTAACAGCTCTAAGGATTAACCTTAGAGCTGTTATCTTGATTAATAATATAATGAAATATTATTAAGGATTTTCATTAAAATGTTTTTCTTTTTTTGAATAGCAGTAGAGTAGCACATATTTTTAAAATAAGCATATTCCTTTACAGTGTAATTTTTATAGAATACAAAATCTATAAGTTCAACTTCATCTTTATTTAAATTCTTAAGGGCTAATTTTAAATCCTCATAGTCGCACATCTCACATAATGAAGTTTCAGTTGAGATTTCAAGTTCTGGAAAATCATTTTCTACATCATCATGTAAGCTTAATGCATAACTACCTTCAGTAGATCTTCTAGTTCTAGTTCGTTTTATTAGATCATTCATATTATTTTTAATAGCATTAGTAGCATAGGCAACGAATCTATGCTTTTCTAAATTATACTTGGAAACAGACTTGAAAAGTGAATGGTAACATTCCTGTATAATATCGTGGAAATTATACCTATCAATGAAAGTCCTTTTAGAAATATTATAAATCAAAGGCCTAAATTCATAAGCTAATTTTTCTTTTGCGTCTTCATCATTATTCTTACATCTGGTAACTAAAGTTTCAACATAATCAAAATCCATATAAACCTCCATCTTCAATATAAGAGTTATGAATAAAAGTAATTATTTTACACATGTTGTGTTTTATGTTAAATTTACCTCTATATATAGTATATATGGTTAAGTTACATATAACTTATATAAGAAAGTAATATTAAGAAAAAAATTTTTATAAGGAAACTTCGACTTATAATGATATATAACTTATGCTGAATTAGGGAGGCTATCATTATTTGCTTCTAGAATAGAGTAGAGTTATGAGAATATTAATAATCGTTATGACAGGTATTATAAATGTAAGAGTTATAGAATTTCATTAACCTAAATGATTTAAGTATTGATAGGAATTTGAAAGATAAGTGAAACTTCAATTATGTCTATAATGGGAAGTTGAAACGAATATGTAATGGTTCCATTTAAATACAGTTTTTAAACAAATCGTTGTATCACCAATAATTCATTAAGTGTAATTGAGCCAAAACTTTAATGTAATCGAGAACATATATTAATAAAAAAAGTTTTTTAATATTTAGAACAAATTTTGCTTACGAAAGCTAATGAAACATTGCTACAATTACGAAGCAAGTATTGCATTTGAAAAAATAAGTAATGTAAAAGGAGTGATTACAATTGATTCGTGAATTGAGATAAATAAGGAAAAATCCATGGCTGCGGTAATTTTTGCTATGACAGAAGGTCCTATTTTGATTAGTTAGGCTAAGAAAAATGAGGAATACCTAAGGCAAATTGGAGAACAAATTAAGCTAATATTAAATCAATAAGACTGAGTTGAATTTTACTACAATTAATATTATTAAATTTTTATGTAATCCATTATTTATTCGGTCTAATTTATGGAGGGAAACTATGAATAAAAAAAATAAGGTTGAAAATAATCAAGGAACAAATTTTATAAGTATTATTGCTATATTAGTAGCAAGTGCCTTTGTGGCAACTTTTAATGAAACTATACTTAATGTTGCATTATCTGCAATTATGAAAGACATGAATGTATCTGCTGGAACTGTTCAATGGCTTATTACAGCTTATATGACAGTAGCAGCAGTAATGGTACCTATCACTGCTTTTCTTATTCAATCATTTAAAACAAGAAAATTATTTTTGAGTGCAATAGCATTACTGCTTATTGGAACAATATGTGCGGCACTTTCAAATTCTTTTGCCATGTTATTAATTTCAAGAATGATACAATCAGCAGGTACAGGAATGATAATACCAATTATGATGAATACCATATTATTAGTAGCACCAAAAGAAAAACTAGGAATATCAATGGCAATTTGTGTACCAGCAATTTTATTAGGCCCTGCATTTGGTCCAACAGTATCAGGAATTGTATTACAATATTTTAGTTGGCATGCGTTATTTATAATGTTAATACCAATTGTATCTATAATTATGATTCTAGGTTCACTATTCGTAGTAAATGTAGGAGAATTAACTAAGCCTAAGATGGATTATTTATCTATTATTTTATCGACAATTGGAGTAGGTACAATAATATATGCTATAAGCAGTATAAGTGAAGGGAATATTAAGATAACCTTAATAAATTTTATAGTTGGGATTATTTGTTTGATAATATTTATAAAACGACAAAATACTTTAAAAGAACCAATGCTAAATTTATCTCCGTTTAAATATCCCAAATTTGTAATAGGAACAATTTTAGTAATGATAGCAATGATGGTTACTTTTACTATGAGTATAATGTTACCAATGTATATGGAAGGATCACTTGGAAAAACAAGTTCTGTAGCAGGGTTAGCATTATTACCAGCTGTAATTTGTGCTGGCTTAGCAGCACCTATAGGAGGGAAAATTTACGATAAATTTGGTGTGAAGTTTTTAATATCATTAGGAACAGGAATAGTAACTATATTTGTATTTCTAATATCTTTATCTAATTGCGATACATCTTTAGTGCATTTAATAATAATCTATATATGCATGAGCATAGGAGTTGGACTATTTATGTCTCCTTCTCAAACTCATGGGCTGAATCAATTGCCAAAAGAATATTATCCTCATGGAGTAGCAATAATGAATACATTCCAACAAATTTCTGCTGCTATAGGATCATCACTTTTTATTGGAATAATGTCAGCAGCTCAAATTAATGCATTAGAAGTGCACCATGCAACTAATGAAGTTGCAATAGCAACAGGATTTTCAACTGCAACATTGGTAGTTTGTGGATTTGCATTTGTTGCATTAATTTTATCTTTTTTCTTTGGGAAAAATAAATCAGAATTAGAAGCTAAAGAACAAGCAGGATGCACAACGAGATAAGCCTAAAAAACAGCTGCTAGTTGGTTTAATACTACATCAATACTATAATATGATAGTTGTTTATCCGTGCATATAGTAGTAAATAAAAAACCCAATATATGGTTATAGTATGTCATTTAAGTCACTTAGATGAAAGAAAGCGATATATGAATCGAAAAATGTATTGTCACTTGCTATTGACACGGACAATTATATCGTAAATAAAATATAATTTCTCATTATTAATATAATTTAGTATTAAGGGAGTGTCGCAAAATGATTAAAATTCAATCATTTTACGACACTCCCTTTTTTATGTATCTGATAGTTGAATTTTCTAATTATACATTATAGTGAAAATGTTTCAGTTTCACCGTTGAAAGAATAAATAGAAGCTGTTCCTTTAGTGAAGTATAAAACAGCAAAAATCCCGTCATCAAGACTGTACATGCGTTTTAAAGATGGATATGCTTCTAGTGCAAATTCTTTTACTTCGCGTCTATCATCATTTGCAACTTCTCCAGCAACACGAATCCATTGACCTTTTTTGTTCATAGTAGAGATTTCAACCTTTGGGTTTTGTAACATTTGCTTAAAACAATCTTTCTTGTTGTTAGTAACAATATATAATTTTTCTTCATATTCAAAAACAGCGCCAAATGGTCTTACTCTTGGTTGATCACCCTCAGTAGTAGCTAAGTAAAAAGTACCACTCTCTTTTAAAAATTCCAATGCTTTTTTCATAATGATTACTCCTCCTATATCTGTATGTTAAAATTCATTATGCAATAATGATAACATGTATAGTATAAATAACAAGTACGATTTTTATAGCGTGTAAGTATCAATTAGGATACTATGGAGAGATATGATGGAAGATACTAATGAGTTTTTTGGGAAATGTCCATATTTTACAGTTCAAAAAGTGTTTTCGGAGAAATGGTCAAAATTAATCATGCATCATTTGAATGATGAAACATTGCGTTATGGAGAATTAGAAAGAGGAATTGGGGAGATAAGTATATTGAGTATCTTAAAAGTAAATAGAACATAGTAAAGTTATAGCAATGTAGTGAGTGAATATAAAATAAATGTAAAAAAGGCAAGTACACTTTACTAAGATAAGTCGTTGTCCAGTAAATACCCAAGCTAAAATATTAAAGGTCATAAATTTTTATGATCTTTTTGTTTTTATAAAGATTTTAAAAGGGGAAGACTTTGATACCTATCTTAGAATTAATGGCATTTTGTGGAGAAGAGCATCATCCTGAAAATAGTTGAAATTATATAGAATACAATTATATT
This sequence comes from Candidatus Clostridium helianthi, assembly GCF_045310795.1. NCBI lineage: Bacteria > Bacillati > Bacillota > Clostridia > Eubacteriales > Clostridiaceae > Clostridium > Candidatus Clostridium helianthi. The sequence continues at coordinate 22,880 of NZ_JBJIAB010000048.1, read as the reverse complement.
ATTTATTTCGATGAGTTATACGCATAAGTCAAAGTTACAATTATGTTATCTATATGATAAATATATAAAAATAAAGGCTAATATACTAGCCTGTTATATAAAAATTCAGAACAAACTTCGGGTACAATCATTTATTTTGTATGGAAGTATTTTTCAGATTATAGATATAATAGTTACCTTTAGGTGCCTATGCCACTTTGAAGTGCTTACTTTACAGATTGTTTATATAACCGTATTATAAAAACATAGATAGATAATATCCAATTAATTACATCGAGGAGGCTTTCTCTATGAAAGAACTTACTATTAAAAATTTAAATGCCATTGAAGCAATTCAAAGAAAACAAAATGATAATGAATTCTACATTAAACCGGTAGTCGCTGGGGCTGATGCTAGCCAATGTACAGTATCATTTATTGAAGTAACACCTGGAAACCAAGCATTCGGTTACCATTATCACGAAAAAAATGAAGAGGTATTCTATATAATTAGTGGGGTTGGCTCAGTTAGAACACCTGACGGGATAAAATCAGTTAAGGCGGGCGATATTATAACTTTCCCAGCAGGTAAAGAAGGTGCACATGTAATTAGTAATGCTTCCGATACTGAAAATCTTGTTTATGTTGATTTTGACACACACAATGTACCTGAAGTTGTTAGCTTACCAGATAGTAACCAAGTAATGGTCTTTGGAAGTCATATACAAGGCACATTTAACATGGAAAAATAGGATTACTAGCTAAAATAGTACTAAGCTTTTGAAAGCTATGGTACTATTTTTATTGTATATTGAATTATAGATTAGCATTTATCCTCTCTTTATATTGCTTTCCCCATGCCAACATAGAATTTAGTACAGGCTTTAGGCTCATTCCATCTTCAGTAAGTGAATATTCGACTCTCGGCGGTACTTCAGCATATACAGTCCTTTCTACAAGCCCATCTTCTTCCATTTCTCTTAGCTGCTGTGTAAGCACCTTTTGACTTATAGAATTTATTGATTTCTTCAACTCTCCAAATCTTTTAGTTCCATTAATAAGGTCTCTTAATATTAATACTTTCCACTTCCCACCTATAAGTAATAATGTTGTTTCGACGGAACAAGAGGGTAATTCTTTTTTCATAAATTGCACATACTTTCCTTTTTATATTTTAAGATAAAGAGTAAATATTTGGTGATTTGCACTTTAGCGTCTATGTATTAAAATGCTAAAAAACTATTAGTTACTTTTTAAGTGTTATAATACTTTGGGGTACTTAATTATAATAGTATACTATTGAATTTATTATATAGCAACGCTCTTTGGAAATTTAATAATATTTATAATATAGCTATAATTAGAATGAAAGAGTTGTTAATTAGTACTTTATCTTTTGACATATCTTCGTTTTATCTTTAAGTTTATTATGTTGCAACATAAACCTAATTTTTTAAAATAGAACCACTTATAAACCTGTAACAAAGTGACCAGAAGAAGAGCCACCACTTATTAAAATGATGACTCGTCCTGTGACTTATTTATTTAGGTTGTTTTGGGCTGCATAGCAGTTGCTTTCCTTGAATGTGCCCGCTAAACTTCAATCTGTTGACAGAAGCTACATTCTCACTTTAGTGCTTACACAACTGTAAGCACGATCTTGCCTTGGATGTGCCCGCGTGCAGCCCTCTCGTGCGCCTTGAGAGCATCAGCAAGCGGGAACGTGCTGTCGATGGCAACGCGCACTGCCCCTGAATCAAGTAATAGTCCCAATTCCGCGAGTTGTGAACCGTTCGAGCGAACTTGGAGCATTGAGACTGTTACACTAAGCTTTGCAACCTCCTCGGCATCAGCGGAACCAAAGAAAATCGGAAACAAAGCGCCGCCCTGCTTGAGTGTGCGCAAGAAACGACCGGTTGTTGGACCACCAATGGTGTCTATAACGAGATCAGCGTCATGCACGACATCCTCAGGAAGGTTCTTGGTGTAGTCGATGAATTCGTCTGCACCAAGTTCGCGAAGGAATGTCTCATGCGCACCTGATGCCACCGCGATGACATGAGCCCCCTTCCATTTGGCCAGCTGTACGGTGAAATGTCCCACTCCGCCTCCAGCACCATTTATAAGCACAGTCTTGCCGCTAAGCGGCACTGGGCGATGCGGCGTCGGTTGAAGCGGGTTTGGTTCATTATGCCCAAGGTCAATCAAGTACTGCCACGCAGTGAGCCCTGACATCGGCGCCGCTGCTGCATGCACGTGATCGATGCCAGCAGGCTTGAGTGCTAGGTCCGATGCAGGAGCAGCAACATACTCTGCATAAGCATTACTCCCATGTTTAGGAAAACGAACCATGCCGAAAACGTCGTCGCCTATGGAAAAGTCCTTCACATCCGCAGCTACAGCCTCGACAACTCCGGATATATCTGTCCCAGGAATGTAAGGTAAGGGTATAGTCGGCCTCATCTCGGGAGGAAGGATCTTCATCCCTTCACGCACGTACCAGTCGGGTGGATTGATGCCGATTGCGTGAACGCGAACGAGCACCTCGCCTGGCTTCAGTTCAGGACGCGGCACCTCCTCGTAACGTAGCACATCAGGACCACCGAACTCATGAAACCGAATTGCCTTCATAGTGTTTGCCGAAATATCTTTCTCATTTTGAATTGTAGTAATCATCAAATTTCCTCCTATTTTCTTAATTTTTGAGTAATATATAATTTACATATAGTTTGCTTTTGATGTATAGTGATATTATAGTTTCATAGGTAACATAATAACAAGTACGCACAATTTTGTGCCTTAAAATCGGAGGTATTACTAATGACAGATCAACAAGGAAACAAGATAATTTATTACAAAGACGAATGTCACATTATTGACGCTCTTGAAATCATTGGAGGAAAGTGGAGACTGCCTATTTTGTTCGTTATATACCGTACAAAAAGCATTAGATATAATGAACTTAAGCGAAATCTACCTGGAATAACTAATATTATGCTAACCCGTTCCTTGCAGTCTTTGGAAGAACATGGTCTTGTGAAAAGAAAGGAATTTAATAAAATTCCTCCTCATGTGGAGTATTCTTTGACGGATATTTGTAAATATTTAGAGCCTGCTTATGAAGTTTTAAATGAGCTGGGTAAAAAATTATCAGAGCAACATCCTGATAAGATATAGATAATCGTTCAAGGGAAGGTTTTGGGGCATTCTAAAATCTGAAATATACTATCCAAAAAAATTTAATACATTTGATGATCTTAAAAAAGCTATTGATGAATATATAGAATTTTATAAGACAAGAAGGCTACAAAATAAGCTAAAAGGTATGGCTCTACTAGAATATCAAAATTATACCTTAGTAGCATAATTTTTATTATTTCCCTTGTATACTTGACAGGGATCAGTTCACTCACCCTGTACAATATTTATTTTATATGGAGCTTAAGTATTTGCTCCAAAAACAACAGAGGATTGTCCAATAATTTCGGTAATTCATTCTGTAATTTGTGCTACATTAAATAGAAATAAAATAAACCTGGAGAAGATCTCTTCAGGGTTATTTTATTTCGAGCTCAAGCTGTATTGGTCTTGTATCAAGGTAATGTTCATATTCTATTTTATAGTATATGATTAGTTTTCTTCTTCCTTCATATGGTAGTGTATTTACAAGTGAATCAAATTGAGCTTTTGATACAAAGCCTTTTTCTTTTATAAGCCATGTTGTAAATGTCATTAGATCTAATCCTTTCATATAGAGATTTTTAATGAGGGGTAGAGATGCGTATTTATCTAATCCCATTCAGTCTGTAGGTAATTTATAAAGTATTGATATTTTTCGTGATAATATAAATCAGTTCTTTTAGATTCTTCTTTTGATAAGATAGAAAGCCAATCTTTATAGTGTCCGTAAGAATTAAAAGCTTCTTTAGTAGTAAGCCATTTTGTAAATGTGAAATTTCTCATATTTTTTCAAATCCTCTCTTAACCTTATATTATAATTATTGCCAATTATGCGAACAAATATTCGCAGACGCGTGTACTTATTTGTATATATTTTTAGCCATTTAAGTATAAAGTATTTAATTGTTGGCTAGACTATTTTACAGAGAAGGAGTGGAATAATAATGGAAAATAGAAATAAAATAAAAAAAGTAAAACTACCAACAAAGCAACTTCATGTGGAATGTGAAATTAAGTTATATGAAGACTTTGAAGCATATTGTCACAGGAATGGAAAAGATGTTAGTAAGGCGATAAGAGGATATATGAAACTATGCGTTGGAGAATAAAATATAAATAATTAAAGTACCTAAAAGGTGCTTTTTTTGTACATAAATAATGTCTAAAAAGTTTTAAAGTAGGAATAATAAAAATAGGGGGTATGGTGTGGTAGAGAATAATATAAGGTGGTTTTAAAAGTGGATAAAAGAAAATATGAGACAAAGACATTAATAGCAGAATATCGTGACTTAAGCAAACTTAAAGAATGTAGGTTTTCAGAAAATGCATATGAATTAAAAGATGGCTCAAAAATTATTGAGTATGATGGAGCTGGATTAAGTATTTATGGTACATATATAGCCTTTGGCAAGAATATTGGAAGGAAAGGAGTTTATAGCATTACTAATAATGAATATAAAATCTGGAAAGCAATAAGAAAAGAAAATAAAGAAGGCTACTTTATAGATTGGGAAGAAGAAGCAAATGAGCAGTTAGAAAAATCATGGCAGAATCAATTCAATGAGTTAGTAAGAAAAGAGCATGAAAATATATTAGAGAGTATAACTTGTGATGAATTACCGTTTTGATACATATGGGGCTTTAAGCCCCAAAATACAATATATAAAAAAGCCTAACTAAAGAATAAAATAAATTATAAGATATAATCTATGGTTTCTGTACAATAAAAAACAGTGGCTTTATAAGGGGGCGTTATTGTACTTGCATGGCTTGTTTGCATAATGAGTTCTACAAAGCCAGATACGAGTGAGGAAAGTCTAATAAATTAAAATTATTATTTTAATTTATTAGACTTTATAAGTGAGTGAATCTGGCGTAGGACTCTTTTATGCAGACAGCGGCCTTGCTAGTACAATATGGAACTGCAATCTTGAGTGCAAGTCCAAGCCCCCCAAGCCACTAACCGGCTACACGTAGTGGGAAATATTGAATAAAATATAAATATATCTATTCCACAGTTGAAAGAAACATTTCTCTAAAGTTGTAGAGAAAAACATGCACCCCACCGGGAACCCAAATAATGGACTAGTCTAATGCATAGAGATTATTAGTGAATAAAAGGCTTGAGCTAGTCGAAAGACTTTTAGGCACATAGAAGCTCTAGCTAATGACCTGTTCATTTTTGGGTGGTGGATTAGGTGCCCAAATAATTTACTATAAAAGTACCTTGTCTATAGAATATACGTATATAGGCATAACTACTATAAATACATAAATTATAATTATCTTAGTGTAAGCATATATAAGGATAAAAATAAAATGAATTTGTAAAAACATAGATGGAAAGCAATAAAAGAGCAGCTGTGCTGCTATTATATAAGATAAGTGACTTGGACAAAAGATTGTCCAAGTTTTCCTTTGTTTGAGCGTAAGCGAGTTATAATTTTTGTAATAGGCAAGCTTAATGAGGAATATAGCTAGGCTTTAAAATACCTAGATAACATATATTAAATAAAATATAATTAAGTATAAATTCAGCTTGTCTATTACTTCCTTCTTAGGAACGAAGTGACGTTATTGAAGCACAAAAGATGGACTGAATAAAGTGAATATAAAGTTGTAAATTATAGAGTATACTATAAAAAGCTTTATTAAGTCCATCTTAACTCCGATAATATTAATATAGAATTAAATATAATAAATTATATTAGAATTAAAGGTATTGAGGAGGAAAAATAAATGACTTTAGATGAATATAAAAAGCATGCTGAAGAACAGGAAGATTGGGCACCAGGGTGGGATGCCATTGATGAAGTTTTTGACAAACTTTATCCTAATCAGAAACCTGCACATTATGGCACAGAATTGCATAAACGAGCTATTTTTGGTGGAGATCAATATTTGGATGGGTATAGTATTTATCAATCTAATAATGGTTATAAGCATTTGTTAACTTATGGGATGACGGAGCTTTACACAAATGAAGAAGCTTTTGGTGGTGAATGGAGTGGCTGGGGCTATGAAATGACTATAAAATTGAAAGAGGATTCAAATGAAGAGTGCATGTGGGCAATTGATATGCTATCTAACCTTGCTAGATATACATATACACAGAAGAGATTTTTTGAGCCATTACAATTTATAGCTGGAAAAGGAACTTCTCTCCATATAGGCGTTGAATCAGCAATTACAGCATTATTAATTATAAATGATACTGAAGCTAATGAAATTGATACTGTTCATGGAAAGGTTGATTTTATTCAATTGGTTGGAATAACTGAGAAAGAATTAGAAGTATTGAAAAAGGATCGTACACAAGCTGTTGTACTTGTTGAAAATATGAAGAAAGATAATCCCTTTTTGATTACTGATATGAAAAGAACAAAATCTTATTTATAAGAAAATATGAATAAATTAAAATGCTATAAACAATTTGAAATGTTTATAGCATTTTTATCAATCCACTTTATTAGAATCATCATTATCTATAACAACTCCAAGCTTAGTTGATATTATGGTATTTAATTTATTAATTGAACTAGATAAGTTATTAATTTGTTTTTCTAAGCGTATTAGCAAATATGCTGCAACAGCTATAGCAAATCCATTATTAACTATCAAGTTAATTAATTTATTAATTTCCATAATTTAATCACCTTCATAAAAGATATATGGATAGATGTTGGTTATTGTATGGAATTAGATAAATATAACACAGCAAGTAAATAGGTAAATAGTCATACCTTTTTAATTAAAAAATGTCAAAGAAAATATTATTTGAATTGTTAACGTGTATTTTTAATTTAATTTATTTTAACTAGGTTTTAAAATGCCAAGGTAACATACATTAAATAAAATATACAATAAAGCCTATAATTAGCTTGCCTATTATTCCATTTTTTATATTAACGACAAATTATATAAATAAAAGAGTTTAAAATATAAATTCTTGTATTTTTAAAGTAATAGATTGCAAGTAAAAGGCATAGATATAAATATAAATGTGGAGGAAAGGAGAGAATATCTATGAAATGTTTATTTAAAATAATAAAAAAGATCTTGCTCAAAACCATTACAGAAGAGAAGAAAATAGTTATCATCATAGTTATGCTATAAATTTATTAATGAGCTATTTTACAAGTAAAGATAAAACTTCAATGAAGAAAACATGAGAAAGGTGTTGTTGAGATATTTTCGTATGATTTATTTCTCAACAACACGATTACCAAATATATGGTAAACAAAATATAAAAATAAACATGTTTTTTGCTAGAGATTTTATCAGTAAAAATAAAATATAAAAAAATAGTGCGATAAAATCAAAAGGCTATAAACATTTTGGAATTCAATGTTTATAGCCTTTTTTCAAGCCACTTTATTAGAATCATCATTATCTATAACAACTCCAAGCTTAGTTGATATTATGGTATTTAATTTATTAATTGAACTAGATAAGTTATTAATTTGTTTTTCTAAGCGTATTAGCAAATATGCTGCAACAGCTATTGCAAATCCATTATTAACAATAAGATTCATTAATTCAGTTATATCCATAATTTCATCACCTCCATAAGGGATATATGAAATAAAATATATCAGTTCATGTTAGAGAACAAATAATTATTTGAAATTAAAATATATAAAATAAATTAAATTATTGAGTGCCAGCTTCATTTACAATATGGTTATGATAATAATTTATAGCAATATCAACTATGGTACTGACACATACATTAATATCTGGATGGATGCTCTTTAATTCATTTATTTTTCTTATGGTAGAATTTCTAAGGGTATAGCTCCTTTTAATATTTGGAGTCTCACCATCAATGGCAGGAGTAGCACCATTAGGTAGTGGAGTTCTCCTATTATCAAAAATATCTTTTGTAGAGTTTAAAGTATTTTTTATTTCTATGGAATTATTTATATTATCTTGAAAATTATTGTTACTGGTTGAAGTAGTAATATTATTTTTAGGTTCTTCTAGATCTGCAGTATTATTAGATTTACTATCAGAGCTAGTTTGAATAATATTAGTATCAGAATCATCAAAAGAGAAGGAAGATATGCAGTCACCAGTTATAGGAGTTTCGCTAGTAAATCCATATACTTCACCTTCATCATATTCAAAATCATTTTTAGGAACGTTTGATGTTTTTCTTCTAGCCATAAATTATATACCCTCCTTAGTAGCATTTTTATGTATTCTCTTAAAGGATATATGGCTGTTTATTAGAGATTCTAAAGTTTTAAAGAATTTAGGAATATATATTTTTTAGAATTAAAGAATTTAAGATTTTAAGAATATATATTCTTTAGAATTTAAGAACTTAAGAATTTGCTTGTAAAATGCGGGTTAGGAGATTATAACTACAAATTTAATCATGATTTTAATGTTATGTTACAGTATAAAACATATATCCATAATAGCAGCTGCTAAATTTTAAAGCTGCAAATAAATTATTGGAGTGTGTTGTAAAAATGATTAGAGATGAAATTAAAATTAATACAGAAGAAGGAGAAGTTTTTGATAAAAAGCAGATTGCTTTAGCAATTAGAAATTCTACTTTTAATGATGAACTTCAATGTTCTTTAATTACGGAAGGAATACTTAATAAATGTGAAGGATGTTCTCTTAAATATATTTGTGATAGCATTGATCAAGTAGCTCAAAACTATATTGATAAAACTACAGATGTTATTAATAATTTTAATTTTGAATAAGTGGATATAGATTGATATAATTATATAAAAATAAAAACTCCTAGGTTAGACTTGGAGTTTTTATGCTTTGATGTCTTCATAATAATGAGATATATTGTTTAGTATTTTCTTTAGAATAGTGTTCTTTTTTAGGATAGCAGTAGAGTAGCACATATTTTTAAAATAAGCATATTCTTTTACAGTGTAATTTTTATAGAATACAAAATCTATAAGTTCAAGCTCATCTTCATTTAAATTCTTAAGGGCTAATTTTAAATCTTCATAATCACACATTTCACATAATGAAGTTTCAGTTGAGATTTCAAAGTCAGGAAAACCATTTTCAACATCATCATGTAGACTTAATGCATCATAACCCTCAGTAGATCTTCTAGTTTTAATTCTTTTGATTAAATCACTCATATTATTTTTAATGGCATTAGTAGCATAGGCAACGAATCTATGCTTTTCTAAATTGTACATGTAAACAGATTTAAAAAGTGATTGGTAACATTCCTGCATAATATCATGTGCGTTATATCCATCAATGAAAGTTCTTTTAGAAATATTATATATTAAAGTCCTAAATTCTTCAGCTAATTTTTCTTTTGCTTCTTCATCATTATTTTTGCACTTGGTAACTAAAACTTCAATATAATTAAAATCCATATAAGCCTCCTTCTTCAACTAAGAGTTATGAATTAAATAATTTACATATATTGTGTTTAATGTTAAATTTGCATCTACATATAGTATATATGGTTAAAAACCATATAACGTATATAGAAATATAAAATTAGTTGAGCTTCTGTTGTTTTAGAATATTTTTTTAAGTTTCTAATTGCAGCATAGCTGCTCTTTTTATATGTGTATAACGTATAGGAGTAATTAAAAAAATTAAGAATTATAGGGAGAGATGTAAAATGAGCAATTTTATAATAGCAGTAGGTCATACTGCTGGTGGTAATATTGGATGTGGGGTTATTGATAGGCTTGATGAGAGCAATTGTACAAGAGAAATTGGAGCTTTAGTTGCAGAGTATTTGCCGCAGATAGGTTATGGAGTCAACTTACTTAGAATTGATAAGAGCAATAGCTATAACTGTGAAGATTGTTATGAAAGAGCAAATCAAGCGAATGAAATAGCAAAGACAAAATATATAAAACTTTATGTTGAGATTCATATTAATGCAGGAGGAGGTAGTGGACCTGAAGCATTAGTATTTGGAAAGTCAGAAGTAGCTAATCAATATGCTTCTAAAGTATGCAATGAATTATCAAGCACTCTGAATTTACCTAATAGAGGAGTAAAAACAAGAAACTTAATTGTTCTTAACAAAACTATTATGCCTGCAATTTTAGTTGAATGTTTATTTGCTGATAGTGATGATGCTGATGTTTACAATGCAGAAGTAATTGCTAGAGCTATAGTTAATGGATTGGTTGGAGCAGATGGTTCTAGTAATGGACAATGGAAACTTGGGTGGAATTGTAATGATGTTGGTTGGTGGTATTGCACGGATATAGATAATAAATACTATTATACATCGCAAAATGGCTGGCAGGAGATTGAGGGGGAGTGGTATATATTTGATGATAGGGGCTATGCTTTGCAGAATCGCTGGTACAATGATAAAAACAAGAATGTCTGGTATTACTTAGATGAAAACTGCAAAATGGTTATGGGAAGTAAAGAAAAGCCTTTGTGGAAGTGGATTAATGGGAATTGTTATGCTTTTGGAGAGGATGGGAAGATGTATTGTGATTGTGTTACACCTGATGGGTGGAAGGTTAATGCCGATAGTGCTTGGATAAATTAGAAATTTATATTTAGAAGCTGATAGACAGAGTAATTTTTATGTTTGTCAGCTATTTTTAGTTTAGTTTTGGTAGAATGTTAGCTTATTAAGCGATAAAAAAAGGTTAGTTTATTGTAATAATTATATGTAGTATCAAAGTATTATAATAATGAATTTGTTAAAAAGGAGCTAATAATGAGATTTAAAAAATTTAATTTTTAAAAGTAAGGCAGTTAAAGAGATAGAAAGAGGATCTAAAGACGTACCAAAATTATCTGCGAAAGATAACTTTGATAGTATCATTAATTTTGCAAAAGAAATATTAGAGTCTAACGTCAGTAAAGATGCAAAACAACATCCGATATTTGATGTAATAAGGATTTTGGGCAGAGGATTGCAAACTGATTATATGAAATACTTATTATATATAGATGGGGATGAGGATAATAGTGTTCCTAATTTAAGCTGGAGTAGTGTAGGTTTTGAGGAAAGGTCTTATATATCTAATAATCAGAGCAAATATCTTAAGATACATGATTTAAAAAAAGAGGTAAAATGCAAAAAGAAAATAAATCTAAGTACTGATTTAATATTACCATGGCCATGGCACAAGGATAGGCTAATTAGAGCACTTATAGATATAGGTGAAGGTCGAAAGAAAAAGAAATGGAAACAAGATTTTAATAATCACTTTGTTGAAGTATGGCTTCCAATGGGAATAGCTTGGGTTAATGGAGGAAATCACTCTATTACTATGGGGATAGTACAAGGTGGCGAATTGGAACCAAAATATTATTATGATATCAGTGAGGTATATAAATATGTATACTGTGATGGAGAAAATTTTATTAGGACTGAAGACAATAAAGTTATAGCCAAAGTTACTAATGTTGAGTTTGCTGCTATTTTTGAAATAGGAAGGCTGCTAGTAGAAAAAGGATTGTCTTTTATTGATTAGGATGTAACGACGATATGTCATTCTCTTACTTAGAAAGCTAAGGCTCAATGAAATGAATTATTTGCTATAATATGTGATTTGTTAATTTATAGAGATTAATAGAAAAACGCTGGATAAAAATAGGTAAAAATATAAATTTTTGTAGTATAATAAGTATAGATTATCTTTTTCTAAATTAGGTAATCTATACTTATTATTTTTTAAAGTAAAAAATAAATTATAGATTTGAGGCTCACATAATGTCTATAATGCGAACTTTAAATAAGGAAGGCTGTTAATTGAATACTATAGAAAATGTAAGATTAATTTGTAGAGGTGAGATATGTTGAATAATAGAAAGAAATTTGTAATTATTATTGAATGCACTTTTAAAGCAGCATTTAACTTGGATGATTTAAATTTTGAATTAGATAATATAGTTTTTAATTTCAAATTTGAGAGAGAGGAATTTCATTTATCCTTTCAAATTTATACTGATATTAATTCTTATGAAGAACTTTCAAAAGGAGATAGTTCTTGTATGAGTAATATAAGAGGATGGATAAATAGGGTGTTACCATATATTAATAATAAGGTGTATGAATTAAAATACCTAGATGGTCATATTCTTATAGATACATTTTCGATGCTAGATATCAGAAAAATAGAGATTAGAAGAAATAGAGCTGAAAAAGGAATTGTTATTGAAAAACCATTTTCAATTCCGAGTTTTCCACCAACAAAAGCATTAGCTAAAGAAAATGATAACATTTTCATAAGAGATTATATAGATTCTATGACATGTTATTATAAATATAATTTAGATGAATGTATTAGAAAAATTATTACTTCTCTTGAAAACTACTACTCTTTAAATAAAATAAAGGGTGAAAATAGTAAAATTAATAAAAAAGGTACTTTCTTAGCTAAGACTGAAGAGCTTTTGTCAAATAAGGATAACTTTATATTACCTGAAAATATACTAAAAATTGCATATAATAATATTTGGATTTTATATAAAATAAGAAATAAAATTGTGCATGATCATTATAGACTTGATTATGATGATAGATGGGTGTGTAGTAGAGGTATAAATACATTATATAACGTATTTAATAATAAGATTAACAAAGAGGAAATGTCAAGATATATCATGACTCTTAATATGCAATTTGGGTTACTTGATAGTGTATTAAGTAATAACGAGTTCCTAAATAATTATAGTATGGAATTTACAACTGATGAAATTAAAAAAATTTCGCTAAAATTTAAATTAAATGTTAGCGACTTAAACTTAAGGTAGGCAAAAAGTATAATACATTTTATAGTGATAAAATTGTAGGTTTATTACAGTTATGCATTGAAAGATTATAAATAGAGCTTCTATTTTTCATATTCTTATAAGGCTAATACTACGTAGCTGTGATTGGGGCAGTAAATAAAACTTGTTCTTTGAGAAGTGATAAGTATGGCATTTTGAAAATGTGTTGAATTGAAAGATAAATTATAATTTGTTTATATTAGAATTTAAAGGAGAAATGATTTGAATAAAGTACAGAAAACTGCTTATGAATTAATACAAGCAGACGCAAGGTTTTTATATACATTAACTGACATTTCACAAAATGCTCAAAATATTAATAGCAATTATATTTGTATGAGCCTACCTTATATCGGACTTTTTGCAGAAGGTACAGAGCAGTGGTGCAAAAAAGTTAGATTAAACGCCCCTCACTTTAATCCAACTGAGAAAGCATTTTATACTCAATTAAGACAGGGACACAAGCTTTTTAAAAAAAGTTATGAAGAGTATGCTACTCTACTTTTTGAAAAGTTTACAGAAAGCGAAAATTACTTTTATAGCATACGTAGTTTACGTGAAAAGATATTCGGGTATTACAATGTAGGTACTGATTTGTGCAATGGTAAGTTTTGTGGTAATACAATTTTATGTTCAATGTATTATACTCCTATAAACCCATTGGGGAACGAGGGCGTGGGAGAGTGGATAAGAGATATGAGCATAGTTGCTGGAAAGTTAGCAGCTTCTTTGGGGGGGAAGGAGTTTCCGATATATAGGTATAATGATAATATTATTGTTCAATACAAGGATTATCATTTTTATAAAAATTCACCACTGAAGATGAGTAACGATTTTGGCTTTCTACTTTTCTCTATACTTTGTAGTATTAATTATGCAATAGAATTTATTGAAAATTATTTTATAGATGAGATTCCTCAAAAATTTAAATTTGCATATTTACAGTATTACTATCTTTGTGATTTCCTTAAAGAGGTGAACGCTCAAAAGAATACTGATTTTTATATAGATGACTGTTTATGCGATAGGAATTTTCGTAACTGTCTCGCTCATTATGGTTTGGGGCAGTACATAAGTGAGACTGAAATCATTTCAGACGATATACTAAAAGGATTAACAAATAAAGCCTTTGGAAAAGACTATCTAACTACAAAAGTAGAATTATATGAAATTCTTGGAAGTTTAACTAAGCAAATAAGACAAATGATTTTGATGTAATCTGTAAGGATATCTGTTATTAATCCATAGTTTAAATGTTATAATCAAATAAACAAATTTCAATTTTTAGAATTATTATAGCTGCTGAAGCGGAGAACAAGCATTAATAGAATTGAAATTCCCATTATTCATATTAAGTTAGAAATTAATTTGCGCTTAGATTTTATTTAAATATTAGTTGATAATAAGTAGTACTATTAATTACTGAGATTATCAAGAGTGTATAAGGTTGAGTGATAGCAGAAAAGTTGAACTATTAGAGGTGAAATTTTATGGACGAAAAAGAACTTTTAATCAAATATATTGAAAGTGAGAATGAATGTGAATGGATCGATTTTAAAGAAAAATTCTATGTTATAAAACATAAGAAAGATGATTTTATAAAAGACATCGTTTCGTTTGCAAATAATCTCAAAGCAAAAGATAAATATATAATATTTGGTGTTGAAGACGAGAATCACGGTATTTGTGGAATTTCCACAGATACTATACCAGATATTTCAATATTGGAAAATTTGTTGGTTGAAAAGGTTGAACCTCAAATAACAATCTCTTTAGGGTCATTTTTTATATATAACAAATTAATTGCTTTTATAAAGATACCTTACAACAATGAAAATCGCCCATATATAATTAAGAATGAGTGTGGAGCTGTAAAGCAAGGTGATATATATATCAGAAAAGGGATCCATCAATGTCAAAGCAACTAGAAGGGATTTGGATGATATATATACTAGTCGACATCAGCAGTATATCGTCCCATATGATAATTCAATAATTATTGAACCAATTTATATAAAAGATTCATTTTTAGAAAATCCTACATATGGAAGGCTAGATATAGAAATAAAAAATACTTCTAACTTGCCTTTATTGATAAACAGTGGTTGTATTGAATTTGAAAATGTGTTTGGGAAAATTAAACGTAGTATTTATGATATTCTACCTAATAGAAACATTCAGGAGCATCCTTTTGAAGTAGCACCAACTTCTAATTCTGTGAAAACAGCATTATTTGGATTTACAAGTACTGATTGTATTACGTTGCATTTTGATGAGGATGGGCACCTTGTTGCAAAAACTTATGTTAAGACCTCTTTTCAAGACATTAGTGGTAAAGTTTTTGAAAGTGAGCCTAAAGAATTTTTTATAATAGCTAAAGGAGAAATTTTGCATAAAATTAAGCTTAAATACAAAGAGTTTCGTCAATATTTAAAAAAGAAAAGAAAAAATATTTTGAGGACAATAGAATTGAATCAAGATGCTGATCTTAAACAACTAATAAATGTGCCATTCATCGATTTCAGCTTAATATTACCTAATTATGTTTTAGATCATCCTGAGTTCCCTGAATATAATATTTGTGCTGATATGATTCAAACTTCAATTAATGTGAAAAATGAATATGCTATAAAACTAATGCAGGATCAAGGATTGTCGCAAGATTTTGTAGAATTCGCACGTGGACTTCAATAAGGCTCGTAAAATTCATGTTCTTTGGATTGAGATTTTATGTTTCAACAGTATACATATGTTGCTGCTTGGTCAATCTATACTAAAAGATGAACTTCAAAGTGTTAGGAAATTGAAGTAAGGAATATAAAGATAGCTAAAGTTAGTTAATTTGAAGCTATCATTGTCCAAATAAATGAATGTAATATAGTAATTAGAATTAGGCAAATAATACGAAGCGGGGATTGAAGACGGCAAATAAAACTTGTTCTTTGATAATTTAGCAGTATAGTATTTTGAAAATATGCTGTGATGATTAATTTGATATAAGGAGTTTTTTAAATTTTGACAAGAAACATTTGCAAAATCCAAGTTGTGAAAATGAAGAAAATTTCCAATTTAGTTTGATATAGCACCTCTAAATTTTAGCAGGCTATATTATTTTATTATTAAACTTTTCCCTTGCATTTTCTCTTAACGCTAAAATACTAATTATGCTTAAAGGCTGATTATATCTAGCATAAAGATAGAATAAAATATGGAAAAATACGTTAAAATATCGCCTGAATTCAAGTTATGATTAGGATTAGATAGGATTTCTTAGTATAGGAATAATTATGGTTGTATGGCGAAATGAAGTTAAAGGATTTACAGCAGCAACTAGACTTTGGACATGCATATTAATATAAAGAAATATATGAAGAAAATTTTAGGTACTCTTAAGACATAAAAGTATTTATTTTTAATTTTTTAAGAGAGTTTATAGGATTATTAGTTTCACACACAAATTTTATCAATACCTATATTATATTTACTGCTAAATTTATCATATAAATTATTAAAAATTCGGAGAATAGATAGCTAAATAAATATCAAAAACTATGGTGTAAAAATGGTGTAAAACAATAAAAACATCAAGATTTTAAATACTTAAAACCTTGATGTTTTCTAACTTGGTGACCCATAGGAGAATCGAACTCCTGAGTCTAGAAATTACCAATTACATATCATTATATTTAATTATAAATATCTGTAGAATAGCTTAAATACTAGGTTGTAGCAATATGGATAATTATAACATATCATATTAATTTAGAACTCAGTCGGGAAAAAGTCGGGAATAATCGGGAAAGTCTTATGGCGTAAATCGTTGATTATTGAAGGCGTCCTACATAATAACTTGAAAATTCTATTCTATTTTAAAATAGAATAGAGATGAAAGGAATATGAACAAATATGATTTTTAGCATATTAACATTAACAATTATATGTTTTATATATAAATAATCATGATTAATTTATTTTGAATTTCTAGAAAGGAGGAAATCCTCCTCTCCTAGATAAAAAATAAATTATGAAATAAAATATAGAATGTATAATCATATTCATGTTCTTATCAAAGATTTAGAATGAGGAGCTAATATAGTGTATTGTGCTCCTCATTTGATTTTTAACATGCCAATATATAGAGAGTTGGAAATTATTGAAAGAAACAATGATAACAATTTATTAAAGTGGCAATAATTAAATCTATATAATAGATATAGCTAAATAAGTATTATTAATTAGGCAGTATAAATTATATAAAGAAATAAAATATACAAAGAATTGTTTAATGTTAGAGATATGAGTGCTTTGCGTTTATATAATAAAGGATAGACTTTTGTATAAGTCATATGTCGATTATAATATTGATAGGAGATTGAATAAAAATATAGCATAGTGGTGTTATGATATTTAGAAATTTGCTTATATATGTTAAAATTAAATTAATAAATTTAAATTATATAAGTAAGGTTTTATTAGAGGAATAGATTATTATAAAAATATTTTTACATGAGGGGGTGCATTGGTGAAACAAATAAATTATGAAGATATGATAATGAAAAGAGCAATGGATATATTTGCAGAAGAAGGTTTGAAATTTTTTGGTATAGATAAAAAAGTAAAAGATACTGGATCTACTGAAATTGTTGTCCTTGAGATAAAGAATATGCTAATGGATTACACTTTCCTAATGGAAGATGATACTTATATTCATTTTGAATTTCAAACTACTAACAAGGGAATTGAAGATTTAAGAAGGTTTAGAACCTATGAATCTCTCCTTAATTTTCAAACTGGTAAAGATGTTGTGACATACGTTGTTTATTCAGGAGATATAAAAGATCCTATAAGTGAATACAATAGTGGAATAAATTCTTATAAAGTCAATGCAATATCAATGGCTAATAAGGATGGAGATGCAATCTTTAATGATATAATAAATAAAATAAATGATAAAGAAGAACTAAGCAAGCAGGATATTATATCTTTAACATTTACACCAATAATGGGTGGGAAGCTTAGTAAAAGTGATAAGATAATAAATGCAATTAGAGTAGTTAAAGATATAGATAAAGATTACAGATATGATGTAGAGTCAATCCTATATGCTTTTGCAAGTAAATTTTTAGAAGGTAAAGATTTAGAAAAAGTAAGGGAGGAGATAAAAATGACTGAATTAGGTAGAAGTTTGATAAAAGAGGGAAAATTGGAAGGAAAGCAAGAAAATTCAATAGAAATTGCAAAAAGAGCTATTAAGGAAGGAATAAGTGATGAACTTATTAGCAAACTCACAGAATTAACAATTGAACAAATTAAAATAATAAGAAAAACTATTGAAACTAATTAGTATTGCAAGGGAAAGTATATGACTGAATTAAGTACTATGTTAAGGGAAGATGGTTATAGACAAGGATTCGAGCAAGGTGAATTAAAAAAATCAATAGAGGTTGCTAAGAGAGCCATAAGTCAAGGTATGAGTGACGAATTGATTAGTGAATTGGTTGGGCTATCTATAAGAGAAATTCAGATAATAAGAATGGCTATTGAAACTAATAAAACAAAATAAATAGAATTATAAAAAGGAAGATATTAATATACTTTAAGCAATAGATAATGTACGAATATAGAAAATCTAAACCAAGTTTTCAAGATTCGCATACATTGTGTTCAGCTTAAAGTAATTAATATCTTTTTATTTTAACTGGGTAAGGCTCGGACAAATGGTAAAAAGTACAACAAGTGGAAAAACGTATTCTGATCTGATTTACTTTAGATGAACCAGAAGCAGCATTGTTACCTTAAAACTAATGGTTATGCTTAGCTATTATTAATGATGAGGTTATTTTCTATAAAGGAATAGCATAAATATTAAGAAAAAAGGAGGATTAGCAATGAAAAAAATCATTCAGATAATTATGAGTTTCATTACAAAAAATATTGGTGGAGGTAAAAAAGCAAATAAAGATATAGATATTCGTTTTATATTTCATTTAAGAATAAAATCTTAATGGAAAAAACAAAATTAGTATTGAAGAGGAATTTCGTATTAGAAATGGACTTTTCACTTACTTAGCAATATGATATAGATAAAATATATTGCAATAGATTTGTTTTTTGCTAAAGATTTTATTAGAAGAAAGATAAAATAAATTAATATCAATAGCATGAATAAAGAAAGACGATAAACACTTAAAAATCAAATGTTTATTGTCTTTCTTTATGATAGGCCTCATTAGATTGATTTGTATTTATAATAACTCTAAACTTAATTGATATTCTTGTAATTAATTTGTTAATTAAAAAAGATATACTATTAATTTGTTTCGCTAAGTTAATAAGCAAGTATAATGTCACCTGGCAACATACCCATTATTGATTATAAGGTTAATTAAATATGCCGCTTTCATAATAAATTAATATACTCATAATAGATATACGTTTATATAAATATTAAGATAAATATACTAAGTTTTCATAGAAAAGTATGACATAGATAATACATTGCCTATAGAGGATGCAATAGAAGAATATGGCCAATGCTCCAAGGAGTAATGCTGAGACCTAATTTGATAGTTAATAAAATAAATTATAAAGAACTAATCAGGTTTAAAGTTATACAAGCCTAATTAATATGCAGTAAGATAAAATATAACTAGGAATCCTGTATAAAATAAATATGATAGACAAGAAATAGGATTGGCTATAGTTCTAATTATATTGGATATTAGAGAAGATAAGTTGTAAATAAATTATAAATAATTAGAAAGAATAAATTATAAAACAAATTTGAATTTTACCTATAATCTATGAGTAGCGTAGAACAAATAAAAGAAAGTTTATTCAAGTAAAATAGCAGGAAGTCTAAAAATCATACCCAGATAAATTCGTTAAATTTCAAATTGTAGAATCCCATGAAGATAATAAGTTCAAATATCTTGATGAAGTTGGGATAACAACGGTAATAAAATATAGAAGAGAAGCTATGCTAGAATTTACAAAATATAAAAATGATCAGTAAGTTGAAGTAATGAAAATAAAAGTATGGAAATAGAAAAAGTCTAATATATTGGTATTAGCAGGAGGATGTAATTAAAAATAACTTGAAATTAAAATATAGATTGAAGCAAGAAATGAAAGTGCTGTATTATTCTAGAGTGAATTATACAGCATTATTAATTATACATGAAAATTAATAATTAAAAGCTTATATACCAGTGATAGAGCTATTTGTACAATTAATTAGAAGTGCTGTAATTTAATTTCGGTATTTAATTTTAATTTGTTTTTATTAAATAACTTCCCATTATAGACAAGAAATTAAAAGCTTTTATCCTGATTATTAAGTTGTGAACAACGATTAAATTCCATTTCTAATACTGTGTTTACCGTATGTTTACCTAGATTATCTAAAGAATTATATTTTTTTAATAAACATTCTAATTCTTCTGATAGTTGTAAAGATGTTTTTATTTTGTTTTCATCCCATCCCATTAAAATAGATGGAGTTGTTTCTAATATTGCTGCAAGTTTTTCGATTTTGTCAGAAGGTATATTAGAGATTACACCACTTTCATATCTTTGAAGTGTTGGCTTACTAATAGATAATCTTTTAGAAACATCTTCTAATGTGAGACTCAATTCTAATCGTCTATTTTTGATATTTTCTTTCAAACCCATTTTATGTTTCCTCCTTATAGCATATTAAAAGTAAGTAAATTATCCAATATTTATTAATTTAATTTATTGAATTGCAGTAAATTAATTAAAATTATTCTGATAAAGTATAATATCTGCCTATATAATTTACAGATTAAAAACAGTAAACTAAATAAATGATAGTGTACTTTGACATTAATTGTAATTAACTAATCTTAGATTTTAATAGATTATATTGATTATGTATATATTTTATCTGCTATTGTTAATAAATAAAATATATAATAATATTCATTTACCATTTAATTTGTATCAGTATAGTAAATAAATTAAATTATCATTTTTAATTTATTATAACATCTGTTTCCGGATATGCAACAATTATTTTCCATTATATAGAAAAAATTACGTGAGAGGTATTGACAATAATAGCCATAATATATAAAATATTACTTAACAAGTAACGAAAGGGGAGCATTTATGATATTAATTAATGAGTTAAAAGGAAAGATGAGAGCAAAGGGATATACTCAGGAAAAGCTGGCAAGGGAATTAGGAATGTCTCCAAAAACTTTAGGTAATAAACTTAATAAAGGCATATTTGGTTCTAATGAAATCGATAAGATGATAAAACTATTAGATATAAAGAATCCAATAGAGATATTTTTTTATGAATAAATTACTTAAAAAGTAAATTGTAATAACTTTATATATATTGTTTAGAAATCTAAAATTAATTATTCTAATTTAAAAGTATTATGTTACGCTAATAGTTATTGTTACGGGAGGACAAGCTATGGAGGAATTATTAAAAGAAATTTTAGTTGAATTAAGAAAAAATAGTGAAAAAGAGAATGCTGGAGATAAACTTACTTATACCCTTAAAGAGTGTTCTTATATATCAGGTATTGGTCTCAATACGTTACAAGAAGAGATTTCAAAGCAGAATTCAGATTTTCCATTCTTTAAAATAGGAAAGAAGGTGATGGTAGATAAAAAACTATTTCATCAATGGCTTGAAAATATTTCTATGGTTCACCAAGAATTAAGAAAATAGTAATCTTAAATTAAAAACATAAATGTAAAATTATTTTCATACACCTTGATTTAGAATGTATGGGGATTCAACTTTTAATAAAAATGTATAAAAAGAAAGTGAGGACTTACAAATGAATTTTAGGATTTTTAAATGTTATATACATGTTTGTAAGTTAATTGAGTTAAATCCATCCTGGGATGGACTTGAAAGGTTTAGAAAATTTTATTTATGGGAGCGTGAAAAATAATGGCAGATATTAAATGGATTAAATTAGCTACTTGTATGCCTGATGATGAAAAAATGAAATTAATAGATGCAATGAAAGAAAGGGATACAATCCATTATGTGTGGATAAGAATACTTTTACTAGGTGGAAAGCTTAATGCTAATGGTGAAATATTTTTATCAGAAAGAAAGCCACTTACTAGTAAGATGCTAGCCATATTATTTTCACGACCATTAGAAGCCATTAAACTTGCATTAAGAGTTCTATCTAAATTTGGAATGATTGAAATAGCTCCTGATAAAGTAATCAGAATTGTAAACTGGGACAAGTATCAAAATATAGAAGGAATGGAAAAAGTTCGTGAACAAAATAGAAAAAGAGCTGAGACTCATAGAGAAAAGAAAAAATGGGAGAAGAAGGCTGGTAAAAGTGATGCTCAAGAAAATTATGAAAGCGAAGTTTTAGAAGAAAGCATAACTTTGAATGAAAATGAGCAATTAGAAAAAAACAATAATTTAGAACAAGAGAAAAATTCATCAGAGAGGAATTATGCTCCAGAAGAAAATAAAGCTCTTGATAAAAATACACCATTAGAGAATTTAGAAACGAGTGAAGAAGCTTCTGTTAGTACTGATACCGATGAAGCAGCTAGTGATATCAGTTCGGAAATTGCTAATAATAAAGATATCAGTAATAACATTATAGAAAGTACTGATAATAATAGTACTGTTACTAAAAATACTCGTAACGTTACGCAAAATAAAAGTAACGTTACAGTAACGCAACAGAATAAGAAAGAGATAGAGAATAAGATTAAGAAGGAGAAAAAAGAAATAGATAAAGATAAAAATATAAAGAGTACAAAAAGGATTTTTGATTTAAATAATAAAAGCTTAACTTATGACATGAATAATAAAAACTTAGATTGTGATGAAGCAGTAAGTCAACCTAATCTCTTTGATAATAATAATAATAATGGGTCGGTAGAAGAGGTGGATATAAATTCTAAGGCAATGGAGCTTATGAAGTATCATGAAAAAATA
>NZ_JBJIAB010000047.1:0-40769 GCF_045310795.1 Candidatus Clostridium helianthi | reverse complement strand
TTGTTTTGTTCATTTTATATTAATGGATATTTTTCACAATAAATTATTTTGGGAATTTCATTTTGCAACATATATATCTTACAAAAATAATCCTTCATAATAATTCTAAAAAAATTACAAAAATTTTATCCTTAATTGTAAACTATGACTTGAGAATCGCAAATTGCGAACTATGAATCGCAAATTGAGAATTGTGCATTGTGAACTGAGAATTGATAATTGTGCATTGTGAATCATGAATTGATAATTGAGAATTATGAATTGTGAACTGTGCATTGTGAATTGAAAAGTGAGAATTGTGCATTGTGAATTGATAACTGATAATTGTGCATTGCAACATATATAAATATTTAATTAGATGTATGAATATTGTAGATATATATAATTTATAAGATTAAAAGGGGGAGAGGTGAAATATGAAATTGTATGTAAAAGGTATCGGTTTTAAATCTATTAGAAATGCATTTATAGTTCCATTTATAGCACCTATAGTCATAGCTTTAGTTTTTGTAACCATTACTTTAATGAATGGAAGCCAAAGAGCTGTAGATTCAGTATTAAGAGAAATGAGTCAATCTATGCTTCAGCAAGTTAAAATTCAATTAGATAATCGATTTAGTGAAGCAAATAAATTAAATGAGATACATATAGATTCTTTTAAAGCAGGTTTTCTTAATCTAGATGATCAAAGTGGAAGAGAAAGATATTTCGTTAGCCTATTAAAGAATTTCAATGATGTTGCTATGACTTATGTTGGATTAAAGGATGGATCATTTTATGGTGCCAGGCGTACTATAGATGGAAATATACAAGTTGTTAGAAATAATAAAATGACCAAAGGATCTTCAGAATACTATAGTACATCAGAAAACGGAGAAGGGCTTTTTTTTGTTGAAAAGTTTGATGATTTTGATCCTAGAACAAGACCATGGTATATAAAAGCAGTATCGAATGAATCCTCAAGTTTTAGTGATATATATAATCATTTTGTATTTAAAGAACCAACAATAACTGTCAGCACTCCTATTTATGAAAATAATGAACTCATAGGAGTATTTGGGGTAGACTATCTTCTAACTTGGCTTGGAAAAACCCTAAACAGTTTACCAATAGGTAAATCTGGTCAAATTTTTGTAGTTAATTCCAATAATCAATTGGTAGCTTCATCTTCCGACGAGAAAATTTTTAAGATTGAAGATGGAAAGTCACAATTGATAAAAGCAGAAGAAAGCGAAAATAAAATTATTCGAAAGACAATA
Organism: Candidatus Clostridium helianthi; assembly: GCF_045310795.1. NCBI lineage: Bacteria > Bacillati > Bacillota > Clostridia > Eubacteriales > Clostridiaceae > Clostridium > Candidatus Clostridium helianthi. The sequence goes on along the minus strand of NZ_JBJIAB010000047.1, from coordinate 39,510 downwards.
GAGTTATCAGAAAATCTTCCAGAAAGTAAATTGATAAATTTTGATGTTAACGAGGAAAAATATTACGCCAACTCGGAAAGCTTTGAAAAAAATGGAGTTGAATGGAGAATATATATTGTTTTATCTGAAGCGGATTTTTTATCTGAAATGAATTATACTATTAGAAAAACAGAAATGTTTAATATACTATTTATCTTGTTATTTCTAGTATTTGGTTTCTGGATAGCAAGAAGGATTACAAAGCCTATTGTTAATCTTAATGCTTCAGCAAAGGCATTAACAGAAGGTACTTTTAAATATGTAGATCATGAAAATCGTCAAGATGAACTAGGACAGTTAACAAAATCCTTTAATATTATGGGTTCTCAGCTAACAGGTTTAGTAGCTAATCTAGAAATGCAGGTAGCAGAACGCACTCGTGAACTAGAAGAAAGAAATGAATTTTTACAAGAACTATCTTTTTTTGATGGACTTACTGGTATTCCTAATAGAAGGCGATTTGATGAGTTCTTTAACAAGGCATTTAGTTCAAGTATTAGAAATTCTAAGCCTATAGCAATATTGATGCTAGATGTCGATGAGTTTAAAAAATATAACGATACATATGGTCATCTAAAAGGAGATGAATGTATTAAAAATGTTGCAGCTGTTTTAAAAAATACCATTAAAAGAAAATCTGATATGGCTGCAAGATATGGTGGAGAGGAATTTATAGTACTCCTTCAAGATACAGATAAAGATAGCATTATAAAAATTTCAAAAGAAATAATGAGAGGCATAAAAGATTTAAATATGGAACATGTTGAATCAATCTATGGAGTAGTGACAGTAAGCATAGGCATAGTTTATGATATTCCAAATAAAAATCAAAATTCTGCAGAATTTATTGCAAAGGCAGATGAAGCATTATATTATTCAAAAAATAACGGTAAAAATCGAGTTGAATTTGCTAAAAATCAATGAAAATAAATTAGAGCACAAGGCAGCTGGAAAGACAGAGAGGGAAAAATGAAGATTGCAGTTACTACTACAAGAGATGCAGATGAAAGCTTAAATTATAAAGCAAAAGGTGTATCTAAAGATTTAAACATATCATATATAAAAAGAGGTAATTTTAGTATCAAAGAAACAATTTTGAAAGATGGTTTTGACTATTTATTAGTAGTTGAAAGAGATAAGATTGTTATAAAGGGAGAAGATAGTGCACTATTTTGGCATCCTAATATGTCAGAACTTAAGGTTAAATCAATAAGACAAGGAAATAAGGAAGCCATAATAGAGGCAACAAAATTAGAAGAAGGAAATAGCATACTAGATTGTACATTAGGTCTTGCAGGTGATTCTCTTGTCTTTTCAGCAGTTGTTGGAGAAAAGGGATATGTAGTAGGTACGGAAATTAATAAGTATATAGCTTATTTAAGTAAATGTGGATTAGAAAACTATAATGGTGTTAATGGTAAAAATATAGATAATATAAAGGTTGTTAATGAATCATATGAAGACTATATTTTAAAGCAGGGAGATAATAGTTTTGATGTAGTATATTTTGATCCTATGTTTAAAGAACCAAATAGAAAATCAACATCAATAAATTCCTTTAGAGATTTTGCAGATCACAAAGGATTAACAAAAGATATTTTAATGGAAGCACTTAGAGTATGTTCAAAAAGAGTTGTTATTAAAGAAAGACAAGGCTCTAATGATTTTGAAAAGCTAGGAATAGAAAAATATTATGGCGGCAAAAAAAGAGGTTCAATTATTTATGGAGTAATTGAAAAAAATATATAAGAAATTTAGATGTGCTAAGGTAAGAAGTTTTATATGCAAGGTTTAAATAATAATTAGTTTAGTGTACAATGGGATAAATATTAATCATAGATGAGAGGAAATTGAAATGAACGGAACAAATAGAAGCAATATTAAAATAGGAGCAACAGTTTTAGTTGTTCAAAAGCAGGATCAACGTACAGGAAAATTGACAGAAGGAATAGTTAAGAAGATACTTACTAATTCACCAGAGCATCATCGTGGCATAAAAGTAATGCTTGAGAGCGGTATTGTGGGCAGGGTGAAAGAGATAAAGTAACAGTTATTATAATATTATTGGCGGATTTCAAAGGTCGCGCTTTACTGTATAATCTAATATGTTGCCTAATACAAAGCACGTGGAGACAGTGGTTCTGCTATATAAGAAGTAAAAGCATTGAAAATACTTGGTTTGAAATAATTATAAATATGTTCCCTTACACAGCAAAAAGTATTAATGGTTGAGTAGGTGAATATTGTTTTATTATATTAGGAGACAGCAAATATTTAGATATAATAAAGAGCATCACTTTGTGGGTGCTTTTTGTTATGTTTAAAGTTAATAAATATATTATCTTAGGTTATACTATATTAACAAGAAATAATTATGGTATAATATCCTGTACTTGGAGGTAGTGAAAATGTATTTATATATAACGTTAGATGAGGCTGTAAACAGAGAGAATAGTATAAAATTAATTAATGAAAAAATAAATTCTAAGATATATGATATAAGATTTATAGATTCATATATTAGTAGAAATTATGAAACACTAATCTTTAGAGCAGAGATAGGTGAAGACCAATTCAATAATATTAAATCTATTATTAAGGATGAAGATTACATTTTAGAAATAGATAAATATATGAAGTATTACTATAGTTTTATAAGTTCAAAAGATTCCAGTGATATTAATAATAGTATAAAGAAAGTTTTAAATGATAAGGGATATGAATTTAAATTAAGTAGGTCACATTCTGAAAATGGAGAGTTGTTTATGTTGCTTAAGATTTTGAACATAAATCCATTGGATAAGGAAGAATTAACAAAGGTTGAAGATAACATTGAAAGCATAGAGGGAATAGATAGAATTATAAAATACTAGTATATGTATGTGAATTTGAAAGCTAAAGTAAGTCTGTGATGGATTTACTTTAGCTTTATTTTTTAGTATCTTTTTTTAATACTTCTACAGAATCAATGTAATGTTCCATAGCAAATTTAATAAGTTCATTTCTAGAATAACCACTTTCATTACTTAGTATATCAAATCTAGATAGTAATGATTTATCAATTCTAATACTGAAGGTTGAAGTGGTATCTTCTTTAGGTTTTAATATTATTTTAGTATTCATAGTAAACCTCCCTACTACTTAAAAGTATAGATGAGAAAATAAATTATTAATATCACACAATTTGTAACACAAAAATGGTATAATTTTTATGTTACAAATTAGTAAGGGAGGGATAAATTTGAATAATGATTTAACCTTTTTTACAAATGAAGAAGGTAGGACACTACTTGATAGATTTAATAGTATTTTAAAAACTAATACGCAGTATTTTGATGTATTGGTAGGGTATTTTAGAACAAGTGGATTTTATAATTTATATAAAACTATGGGAGAAATAGATAAAATAAGAATATTAGTTGGATTGAATGTAGATTCAAAGACTGTAGAGATAATAAACCAAGCCAATAATGAAGTGGAAACTTCACAATTTTCTTATAAGGAAGCTAAAGATAATTTTTCCAATGAGGTTGAAAGTGAATTTGTAAAATCTGATGATACACTAGAAATTGAACAAGGGGTAATAACATTTATAAATTGGCTTAAAGCTGGAAAAATTGAAATGAGAATTTATAAAGAAGCACCAATTCATGCAAAATTGTACATAATGCGTAAAGATGAGGAAAAAAGTCCTGACTATAGAGGAAGTGTAATAACTGGCTCTAGTAATTTTTCGTTAGCAGGATTTAGGAATAATCTTGAGTTTAATGTTGAATTAAAAGATGGAAGAGATATTGATTTTGCATTAGAAAGATTTGAAGAGTTATGGGTAAAGTCTGTTGATATTAAAGAAGAATACATTGATACAATTGAAAACAGGACATGGCTTAAAAATGATATTACACCCTATGAATTGTATTTGAAAACTATATATGAATTCTTCAAAGAAGAAATAAATGCAGATAAAGAATCAGTATTAGATAAGATTTTACCAGATGGATATATGAGACTTCAATATCAATTAGATGCAATGACTCAAGCAAAGAAAATTCTTGAAACTTATGGAGGAGTATTTATATCAGATGTAGTTGGTCTTGGGAAAACATACATATGTGCAATGCTCGCAAAAACTTTAAGAAAAGGACATAACAAATTAATTATTTGTCCACCAGTATTAATTGATTATTGGAATGAAGTTATGAAAGAATTTGATGTTGTAGCAGATGTGGTGTCTTTAGGAAAATTAGATAGAATCTTAGAAGATGAAAGATTACTTAATCAATATCAGTATGTGTTTATTGATGAAGCACATCGTTTTAGAAATCAAGATACTGAAAACTTTAAATTATTACATCAAATTTGCTATAACAAAAAAGTAATACTTATTTCAGCAACACCAATTAACAACTATTCATCAGATATAGAAAATCAAATTTATTTATTTCAATCAAAACATAATAGTACTATTATGCCTAAAGATAAAAACTTAGAAGGCTTTTTTGCAAAGCTTAAAACTAAGTTAAACAAATTTGAACGTGGTACACCAGAATATTATATTCAGCTTCGTAAGAATTCAGAACAAATAAGAGATAAAGTACTAAGAAATATAATGATAAGAAGAACTCGTAAAGAGATAATGGAATTTTATAAAGATGATTTAGATAAACAAGGATTAAAGTTTCCTAGTTTAGGTACACCAGAAAAAATAGTTTATACCTTTGATAAACTCACAGATGAAGTCTTTAAGGAAACAATGCTAATAATTAAAACTCTTGATTATGCACGTTATACACCACTTTTATATTTAAAGAATAATAAAAAATTTGCAACTATGTTAGTATCACAAAGAAATATGAATGGCTTTATGAAATCAATACTTGTTAAAAGGCTTGAAAGTAGTTTTTTTGCATTTAGAAAAACTCTTGACCGTTTTATAGAATCATATTCAAGATTTATTGAAATGACTAAAGTAGGAGATATTTATATTAGTAAAAAAGTGAATGTATATGATTTATTAGACAATGGTGATGATAGTAAACTTGAAGAACTTGAAAAATCGGATAAACTGCAACATTTTAAAATTGATGAATTTACAGAAGATTTTATACCTTCGCTTCAAAGAGATTTAGGAATGCTAAAAAGATTAAAAACAGATTGGGACAATATAAATGACGATCCAAAGCTTGAGCAATTTAAGGTTGAATTAAAGGACAATAAAATTTTAAAAGGAAGTAAGATAATTATTTTTACTGAGTCTAAAGAAACAGCATATTATTTAGGCGAAAATTTAAAGAATATTTACAAGGATAGAGTAGTAGCTTTTAGTGGAGAAAGCAGTGAATATTTAAAAAGAGATATTGAATATAGTTTTAATCCTAAATACAAGGAAGAAAAAAAAGATAAGTATGATGTTTTAATAACAACGGATGTATTAGCAGAGGGTGTTAATTTACATCGTTCAAATGTACTTATAAATTATGACTTGCCTTGGAATCCTACAAGGATGATGCAAAGAAGCGGTCGTATAAATAGAGTCGGTAGCGAGCATGAAAGAATCTATATTTTTAACTTTTTTCCAACATCACAAGCTGATAGTCAATTGTCATTAAAAGATCGTATTATAGAAAAGTTGCAAGCATTTCATGATACTTTGGGAGAAGACTTCAAATATTTATCAGAGGAAGAAGATGTAAGTTCACATAAACTATATCAAGATTTAACACAAAATTTAGATGATGAAGAAGAAGGAGCAAATCCAGAACTAGCATATCTTGCAGAGATTCGTAAAATAAGGGATACAGACATAAATCTATTTCAGAAAATAAAGCATCTTCCAATAAAGGCTAGAGTAGGTAAGTATACTAATAAAGTATTGGACAAGGCTACAGTAACATTTTTAAGAAAAGGGTATCTAAAATCATTCTTTAAAACAGAAAATGGTGTTACAGAAGACATTACTTTTATGAACGCAATTTCATATATAAAAGCTTTAAAGGAAGAAAAATCAGTTATTGTTGATGAAATTTATTTTGAACACTTAAGTGAAAATAAAAAAGCTTTTGATAACAGAATAAATACAGAAGATGAAATTATAAATGAAAAACCATCTATCACTGGAAATGATGCAAAAATGGTTAAATTACTTAAATCATTATCTAAATGCAAGAAGTTTACTGATAATGATGATGAACTAATTAGCAAGATGTTAAGACTTTGGGAGAATGGAGAAGTATCTCAAGCTTTAACTAAAGAAATATTTAAAGAAGTTAAAAAGATAGAAGATGAGTTGCAAGCATTTTCTTATATAAAGGATATTATTCCAAAAAGATATTTTGAAGAAAGAGAAACTAAGGCAAAAATTAATAACAAGGAAAAACAAATTGTTTTATCTTGCTTTATGAAAAATGGGGGTATATAAATATGGATGGTAAAAGAGCAATCTTAGAAAATACTTTTACTAAAACTTATGAATCAGAAAGATTTACACAATTTATAAAGGAATTTTTCAATAATTGCACCATTGTTAGCAAGGTATATAAAGACTATTGGAATTGGTCAGAGTTTAGTTATTATATGAATTGCTACACACATATTGGCAACTACATTGACCAAGATAAGAATAAGATAGCAATATTTGCTGTAGAGCTTAAGAAAAATAGAAATGTTGAAAGAGCTAGAAGTATGCAAAGAAATTTTATTTCAAAGCTCCTTTCAAAAGCAAATTATGATGCGGCTATAGTTGCATTCTATTCAGAGGATGAACCCAAATGGAGACTTTCATTAGTAAGGTTAGATTATGAATTTGCAAAGGGTAGAGTAAAATCTAAATTGACTCCAGCAAAAAGATATTCTTATTTAGTAGGCGAAAAAGAACCTTGTCACACTGCTAAGGAAAGACTGCTACCTATCTTTGAAAATGATAAATTTAATCCTACACTTGATAATATAGAAGAAGCATTTAATGTTGAAAAAGTAACAGAAGAATTCTTTAAAAAGTATAGGGAAAAGTATTGTGAGTTAAAAGATCATCTTGATGAAAGCAATGATTTTAATGAGGAAGCTGAAAAACATAATTTCACAAGTGAGCAATTTGCAAAAAAGTTAATGGGGCAATTAGCATTCTTGTATTTTATACAGAAAAAAGGTTGGTTAGGTGTTAAAGTATTACCACATGTTATTAATGATAAACAATACAAAAATGCTTATTATAATAACAATAAATCTGCAAGAAGAATAGTCCCTCAAGTCTATAAACAAGTTTCAGAGAATTCATATAAACTAAATTATGAAGAATTAAAGAAACTTAATGATGACGATTCAGATATTTTGGCAGGATGTTTTACATCAGAAAAATGGGGGAGCGGAGAAAAAGGATTCATACGTCATTTATATAGTAATTGTAAAAAAGTTAAAGAAAAAGAAGAGAAGAATTTCTTTGATGACTATTTAGAACCACTTTTTTATGAAGCTTTAAATCATAAAAGAGGAGATAACAATTATTATAATAAGTTTAATTGTAAGATACCATTTTTAAATGGTGGACTTTTTGAACCATTAGAAAACTATGATTGGAAGAACTCAACTTTTGAAATTCCTAATGAATTATTTTCTAATATAGATATTAAAGATGAAGAAAATGCAGATGGTATTTTAGATATATTTGATAGATATAATTTTACAATGAATGAAGATGAGCCATTAGAAAGAGAAGTGGCAGTAGATCCTGAAATGTTAGGTAAAATTTTTGAAAACCTTCTTGATGTAAAGGATAGAAAATCAAAAGGTGCTTTCTATACTCCTCGTGAAATAGTTCATTATATGTGTCAAGAAAGTCTTGTAAATTACTTGGTCAACGAAACAGGAATTGAGTATGAAGACATAAAGGATTTTATTATTTATGGTGAAATAATGAAAGATGAAGATACAGGAAAGGAAGTTAAATTAGGAACAGAACAAATGCAGATTCCATTATCAGTATATAATAATATTAAATTAATAGATGATAAATTAGCAGATGTAAGAATAGCTGATCCAGCAGTTGGCTCAGGAGCATTTCCAATGGGGATGATTAGTGAAATTGTAAAAGCTAGAAATAATATAACTGAATATTTTGTAGCTCAATACGTTATTACTAAAGAAATGACTGATTCAGAAAAAAAGCTAAAACAATCCCAAAGGGCAAGACTTTATGAAAATCGCAATCCATATAAATTGAAAAGGAATATAATTAAAAATTCAATATATGCAGTTGATATAGAAGCAAGTGCAGTAGATATAACAAAGCTTCGTATATGGCTATCATTAGTAGTAGATGAAGATCTAGAACCAACATATGATGATATAATTATGGGATTTGATAAGCAAAAGGATCCACAGGCATTACCTAATCTTGATTATAATATTATGTGTGGGAACAGTTTAATAGATGAGTTCGAAGGAATTAAATTATTTGATGAGAGCATATTAGACAAAAAAGAGCATACATCAAAAAGTGAAATATCTAATTGGCAAGTATCACTATTTAATGATAATATTGAAAAACTTCTAGAAGATTTATTTAAAGAACAAGATAGATTTTATGGAGAAGATGATAGTAAACATAAATTAGAAATAAAGAAAAATATTGAAAAGATAGTTGATGATATGATAAGGTTGAAACTAGCAAATGATAATAATTCAGAGGGACTAGAAAAATATGAAGAAAGTTTAAAAGCAAAAACAAAACCTTATTTTCTTTGGAAACTTGAATTTGGTAAGGTTTTTAAGGACAAAGGTGGATTTGATATTATAATAGGAAATCCACCATATGGAGCAAAATTTGATAGCAAAACTAAAAAGATATTAAATAAAAAATATATTAATGTTCCAGATTATGAATCGGCTGATTATTTTATATATAAGGGAATGGAAATGTTAAAAATAAGTGGATACATCAGTTATATTATTCCGAACACAATACTTTCAAATTTGCATGCAGAGAAACTAAGAAAAGATTTAGTTCATACATGGCAAATTAATTTTATAGATAATTTATCAGAAATTGATGTTTTCGAATCAGCTAAGGTTAGAACTTGTATATTAGCTCTAAAAAATTATTTTAGCGATAATTATAAAGTGAAATTTTCAAACCCAATAATTAATAGCGGAGTATATAGTGTTTTAAATAAGAAAGAAATAGAAAAAAGTTCTCTTATTAAGAACAGTAATAATTGGTTAAATATATTTTATAAAGATGAAAAAACTATAAATTTAGTTAACAAGTTAAAGGAGAATTCTATTCAACTAGGAATCATTAGTGAAATATCCCAAGGATTAATACCTTATGATAAATATAGGGGACATAGTGAAGAAACAATAAAGAATAGGATCTGGCATTCTAGTTGTAAAAAGGATGAAACCTTTAAGAAGGAATTACAAGGTAAAGATATAGAACGATACAAGTTACATTGGAATGGTCAAACATGGATAAGCTATGGAGAATGGCTTGCAGCACCAAGAAAAAAAGAGTTTTTCACTTATAAGAGAATATTAGTAAGAGAAATAACTAATCCTAGAATATTAGCAACTATTGTAGATGAAGAATATTATAATACACCATCAATAATAAATATAATTAATATAAAGAATGTTGATTACAAATATATTTTAGGTTTATTAAACTCAAAATTAATGTCCTATTATCATATAAATACATCACCTAAAGCTAATAAGGGTTTATTTCCTAAAATATTAGTTAATGATATAAGGAATCTACCAATAAAATTAACAGATGATAATAGAATGAAACAAATAGTGAAACTTGTAGATAATATATTAGATAAAGAAATAGATGACATAAAAAGTATAGAAAAATGCATAGATGATATGGTATATACTATATATGAATTAAGTGATGTTGAAATACAAGAAATAGAGAATTATTTTAATTAGGATTGGAGTATATATGGCAGATATTAAATTTGAAATTAAAGAAACCACAGGAGTTCTTTCAGAATCAGCTAAAGGTTGGAAGAAAGAATTAAACCTAATTTCTTGGAATGATAAAGAGCCTAAGTATGATATTAGAGACTGGGATTCAGAACATAAGAAAATGGGTAAAGGAGTAACTTTATCTTTGGATGAATTAAAGAAACTTAGGGATATACTTAATGATATGGAGTTATAATTAAAAAGAGAAACATCAGTGTAACTACTGGTGTTTTTTTGTACAAACAATTGGAATTTAGGAGGAATATTACCATTTATAAAGAATACTGTAATTATATAAAATTTTATAATGAGGTGTGATTTATGGAACTTGAAGAAATTTTAAAAATTATAAAAGAAGACTTCCCAGATAAATCAATTGATATTTCAGAAAGTTTAGGACTTTTAATGGATACTATTGATGATGTTATGAATAGAATAAATGAAAAAATAGGACAATCATATTCAAATAGAGATTTTTCAACTATTGAAAAATACACGACTCTTGGTAAGGCAATTAATTTCTATGAAACAAAAATTGATGAAATAATTAATTTTACAAGAATAGAAGAGGCTGATATTACTGAGGAGAATGCAGAAGAGGATATAACTAGAATTCTACCTAATTATGATGAATATGTTGTTGATAATAAGGTGGAGCATACTTTATACGAAAACTTTACTCATATAAGACCATTTGGATTTAGAATTAATGATAGTAAATTTATCGAAGTGAAAACGTGGCAAGAAATGCTATTAAAGACTTGTGATATGTTTATTTGTATAGATTCTGAAAAATTCTTGAACTTTGAAAACAATAAAACTATGAATGGTAAAAAGAATAAATATTTTTCAATAGATGAGAAAAAATTACGAAAGCCAGAAAAAGTAGCTGATAAAATATATATTGAAACTAATATGAGTGGAAACTCAATCAGAAACTTAATAGTTAAGATACTTAAGAAATATGGAATTAAGGTAAATAATTATAAAGTTTATTTTAGAGCGGATTATACTCAAATAAATAGATAAATTAACAACTATAATTAAAGCGAATGGAGTTGTTATTAAATGAAGATGAATGATAATGATATTTATAATAATGCATTTTTGCTATTGAATAGTGAATATAATATTGAGAATGAGGAAAATTCATTATTGTTTGATAAGCTTACATATATTATATTTTGCATAGCTATTCTACCAAAAAATGAATATAGTCTTTCTATACTAAATCAATTCTCTAATGTATATTTAGGGGTAAAAGATCTCCAACATGAATGGTGTTTTACAGATGAATTTATTAGCTTGATAAATATGTCATACTATAAAATGAAAGAAAAATTTCCGTTAAAGAAAGGAATAAAATTTATTGCAAAAATTTTGAGAGAACAACTTATAAATGAACCTTTTAGGAATGGAATAGAAATTGGCGTATTAGAAAATATATTTGACTTAAAAAATACTCCTTATTTGAAAGAAGGATTACCTTATTATTCAAGAATAGGATTAGGATATCATTCTGGAATGGTTGCTAATGAGGAACAACAACTATTAGAAGACGCTTTTTTTATGCTTGCACTTGCTGAAAAAGAATATAATATAATGAATGATGTTGCAATAAAACTAAAAAAAGATAAAAAAGTTATTAAAGAAAATCAATTAGAGATAGTTAGTAGATTTAATAGAAATGTATGTACATTATGTAGGAATGGATTAATAAATTTTTTTGCTTATTTTGAAGCTTTGATGAATGGAATTAGTCTTGATTATGTATATAAAAATGAAAATATGATTTCAGAAGAAGAACGATTTTTATTGAAAGGAAAAAATAGTAAGGGGACTAATTATATAAAAATGGGGGATAGAATTGAATATATTCAAAAAATTATTGGTGGAAAAGTAATTTATAAGACTAAAAATCATCAACAATTAAAAGAAAAATGTTTTATTGAATTACTTAATAAATTTAAAAATCAGCGTGATGTTTCGGTACATTTTTCAATAGAAAAAGGAAAAATTCTTATTCCTCCAGATATTTGGCTATTGGATCTTAAAAGTATTGCTAAATATTGTATTGATGCATCTCAAAAGATTTGGATAGCTTGTTATCATAATGAGAATTATCCTGATTATCTAAGAAAATTTGATTACAATTTGCTTTATAATAATGCAAAAATAAGAGTAGAAACTGAAAATAGTTGATTATAGAGATAGCAAGCACACCTAAGTCGTGCAACGATCTCTGAGGTTTAAATATTACCAGATACAAGTTAGCTGATTAAATTAGCAACTTCAGCCCGTCGGACTTCAGAAGCAACCACAGGGGGTATTTGTGAGGGAAGAATGACTGAACTTGTTATAGTTATGCCTTCACCATTCGGATATGGTAGGAATAAGATACTTATAAATTTGATTAGAGAATGTTACACAATAACTTGCATAGTGTACTATAATTATAAAAAATACAATGTATTATAAAGTTGTTATTGGTAGTTTCAGGATATAGATTGTTATATGCATGGACATAGTTATGTATCATAATAGTAGAAGTTGGTAGTTATTTATTTCAATTAATATGTAAATATAGATGGAGGTTTTTATGGAGTGTGTACATAAAGATGATAATGAAATAAAGGGTGGTATCAGTATTTGGGAGAGTATTATGATACTACTTCTAATAATCGGGCTTCAAGTAATAGGTGGAATTTTTATAGCTATGTTAATGGGTATTCTTAATAATGCAAGTGGAATTGAAATTATAAACAATGCTTATGCATCTGCTATTGGCAATATGATAGCGTATATTATTATATATAAGAGTTTATTAAAGAAAAATAAGTTTGACATAAAATTAAAATGTAGGTTTGATATAAAAATTACCATTTGTTGTTTATTCATTTTAATTGGGTATACTTTAACATATGATAATACAATTAGTTTGATAGTACAAAATCTAGTCTCTGAAAGTTCGATTGATGCTGTTTTTACAGAAATGTTACAAACTCCATTTGCAGCGTTTTGCTCGATGGTATTTATAGCTCCTATTTTTGAAGAGTTATTTATGAGAGGAATAATATTGGAACAATTATCAAGAAGGTATAAGCCTATTATATCAATAACTGTCTCAGCATTATTATTTGCAATTTTGCACTTAAATGTGATCCAGGGGATTAATGCCTTTTTACTAGGCATAATTTTGGGATTAGTATATTTAAAAACAAGAAACCTTATTATAACTATTTTATTACATGGTTTGAATAATTTATTCTGTTATATAGTATCATATTTTCCAGAACTATATAAAGTGGATTTCAGTCCTATTAAGCTAGCAGTTGGAGTTGTTTTGTTAGTTATATCATTGTATATTTTCAAACGGTTTGAAATATCTAGAGAGACTGATAAAACAGGAGAAGAAGCTCTTTGACAGTTATGTGGAAAGTCATTCAGAGAAGCAATATGGGAATAGCAATTTCAGCCCTTCGTACTTTAGAATCACCCCTCGAGGGTCTTTGTGAAGGAAGAATGACTGAACTTGCTAATAAGTTAAAATTGTAAGGAATATAGCTTTTTGCAACATATTGAAGGAATAATTGAATGAAAAGCACATAAACAGATTAATCAATCTAATTATGTGCTTTTTTGTGCTATAAAAAATTTCTTGAAGAATTTTTTTACAGTATGCAACAAAATTCACCTCGTTTGTAAGTTATGTTGCGGAAAGGGGGAGAGAAAACGCCTCAACCACTTCGTGACATGTGGAGACAGTGGTTCTACTATATAATTGGAAAAGATTATTTTAGATTAATGTAATTTAGGTTATAATAAAGCTAGCAAGACAAAAAAGAAATGGAAGTGATTAAATGGAATCCAAAGCACTACCAATAGGCATAGATAATTTTGAAATGTTAATAACAAGAGGACATTATTTTATTGATAAAACTTTGCTTATATGGAATGGCTTTTTATAGAAAAGACTGCCTGATAAAAATTAAAGAGTCATAGTTATTATTGAGATGATATTTAACTTAAATGAAATGTTTATTTAAAGGGTAGTGTAAAAAATATATGAAAAATCAATTCGACTACCATTTAATGTCTAGCAACTTCAGCCCTTCGGACTTCAGAAGCACCCCTCGAGGGTATTTGTGAGGGAAGAATGAGTGAACTTGCTATGGGGAATGTAGAATAGAGAATAGGAGATAATTTTGAAAAGAGGAAATAATTCTCCACAGGATACCCTTGCAGGGCATCAATTCTTAATTTTCAATTCTCAATTAAAAAAGAGGGTGGTGTAAAAATGCAAAACATAGATTATAAAAAATTTCTACAAGTATTACAAGAAACTAAAGGTCTTCATAATTCTTTAAATGAAATATTAAAATATGATTTTATATATCATTCAAATAAAATAGAAGGAAGCAATTTTACACCAGAAGCACTACAGCTTTTATTTGAAAAAAATATAGTTCAGGGTACTCATAAATTAGATGATGTTCAAGAAACAGTAAATTCATTTTATACATTTGATATGGTAATTGATACCTTAGATAAAAAGCTAACTTTAGACATGATAAAGGAATGGCATGGGAGTTTAATGTATAGAACAAGTTTGTATGACATGGGACTTGCTGGAATATTTAAAAAATATCAAAATAAAATACTTGGAGCTGATTTTGAAACAGCAAGTCCTTTGGAAGTTGAAGATAAGTTGAATATTTTAATAAATAATTTTAACTCACTAGAAAAAGTAACAATTGAGGATATAGCAAGATTTCATTTAGAGTTTGAAGTCATTCATCCATTTCAAGATGGCAATGGAAGAATAGGGCGATTTATATATTTAAAACAGTTACTAGATAATAGATTACCACTAAAATATATGAATGGTGAATCAGCAGATGAATATAAAAAGGCATTAGGTGGTTCTTTAAAAGATAATATAAAACCATTAACTCAATATATAGAAAATCAAAAAGATTTTATATTAGAAAATAAGAACATGTTTTAGCAGCAACTTCAGCCCTTCGGACTTCAGAAGCACCCTCGGGGGTATTTGCTAGGGAAGAATGACTGAACTTGTTATTGAGTTCAATGAAAATAGAGTTAAGTGAATCAGATAATTAATTAATAAATTTAATGAATTAAGGAATTGGATAATATTAAAAGTCTTAACAACTTTAGAAAAGTTAAGGCTTTAATTTTTATATTAATTTATAATATTTTATAACAATTTATAATAATTTATTGTAATTTTTTAATTAAATGTGTATATTATATATAAGAAGAGGTAATAAATTTATGATAGATGAGTTGGCAAAGTTACGATGTGAAATGGCTGAAAATAATATACGTCAGAAGGTTAATGATGGTTATTATAGAGTTAGTAATCATGCACTTGATAGAATGGGAGAGCGTAAAATTTCTTTAGAGAAGGTTATAAGTTGCATAACTGAAGGGGAAAATATTGAGGTTCAAATCGGAAATGAAATAGATGATTTTAAAGTGTTATTTCAAGAAGGTAATATAGATAAGCCTGAAGTTTATACGGTAGTGGCAGATAGAGATATTCCTGTTATAGTTACAGTTTGTAGAACAAAAGATGAGGTTTGGGAATGTATCGGAAATGTTTTAAAAAGAAGGGAGATGCATAAAAAATGAGTATGAAATGCTATATTTGTAATCATGAAATGGAAAAGAAAATCACTGCAATTAACACTGGGTGGGGTGATTATAAGGTTACTGTAAATGGTATAAGTGCGTATGTATGTCCAGAATGTGGAGAAATGGTATTAGAGAGTGAAGATGCAATGATGCTTCAAAAGCTTAGTAAGAGCTTAGAAGATATAAAAACTGAAGACAAACCAGATGTTTTAAACCTAACAGAGGTTGCAGATCTTCTAAGGGTAAGTAATCAAACTATATATAATATGATAAAAGATGGTAGAATAAAGGCTGTAAAGTTTGGGAGAGAGTGGAGATTTAATAGAAAAGATATAGATGCTTATATCAATGGTTCATATGATATAGCAGCAAGAAATAAAAAAGGAAAAATAGACTCAAGAGTTGCAGAGACTATTGAAAAATATAAATAAAATGAGTAATTATATATATAACTATCCTGAGCAGTACGCTCAGGATATTGTTTCATCATTTGATTTAACTCCACCTATAGACTTAACAAAAATATGTGAAACATTAGAATTAAAAATCAATTATGAACCATTATATTCAATTGAAGCATTGCTAATAGTATCAGCAGGCAAGAAAAATATAATTATAGATAATTCTAGAGCAATATATCCTCAGAGAGAACGTTTTACTATAGCTCATGAAATTGGACATTATATAATGCCATGGCATGAAAACTTGCAGCAGTGTGATAAGATAGTAAATTTTGATTCAGATGATGAAGTTGAGAATCAAGCAAATGATTTTGCATCAGAATTATTAGTACCAAAAAGTAATTTACTCGAGGACATAAAAGGTAAGAGAATTACGTTGACTTTAATCAAAGATTTAGCTGAACAGTATGGTGTATCTCTAGTAGTAATGGCTAGAAGAGTCTTACAATATGCAGATAGTGAGGCTGTAGTATTAATTTATTATCCAAATGGAAAAAAATATGTTCAAATGAAGTCGAAAACATTTAAGGAAGAACTAAAAGATGGATGTATAACTAAATCATCAGCACATAAATTGTTAACCTCATATAATACAAGTGCTGAAATTAAGGATGTATTGGAAAGTAGTATTTGGTTTAAAGAAAATGGAGATACTTATAAAATTATAGAAGAATCTATGTTTCAAAATAACTTAGGCAGAGTTTTTACATTATTAAGAAAAGCAGATGATGATGATATATTGGATTTATTATGGGACATATAATAAACGGATAATTTAAGATATGTGTAATAGAGAAAAGTCATACTTCCTAAAAAAAGTATGGCTTTTTAATTACATACCAAAAAATGTATGATAAAATTAGGATATACACAGGTTAATTAAGTAGCAATTTCAGCCCTTCGGACTTCAGTAGCAAGAGGATAACTACGTTCTCCTAAAACACCCCTGGGGTATTTCAGAGGGAAGAATGACTGAACTTGTTAATTTTCAATAAAAATACTAATGGAAGCAAGTATGAGTGAAAAAAGATGCATCAATTACAAAATTATGTCTTAAAATATTATTGAATATGATATTATTTTAAGTGTTGCGGCAAAAACATATAGTAGAGGAGTTTGATAATATTGAAATGGGAAATACATTGTAAGCAAGATGAACGAATTTATAATGTAATAAAAGATATGCCAGAAGATGATGAGATAAAAGTGCTGGAAGAGTGGGAAAAATACCTAAATGCTAAATTAAAATTTCCTTTTGAAGCAAAAGTTGTAGAAAGTGATTATGATTCAATAATTAAAGTTGGTGATAGGTTAAAAGTTCTTGGTATTGGTATGATAGATGATTTGCATGGAATAATAGTTGATGTAAAGAAAGGAAGAAGAAAATATTGTATAGAATTATGCTTATTAGAAGCTGAGGGGGAAGAAAAAGAAATAGTTGATGACTATAGTGTATGGTTTTGTAATAGATAAATATTTGATTATAATAAAGAGCATTTAAATAAACGTGTATTGTAAATAAAAATAGATAGGAGAAATTTAATAGATGAGAACTGAAGCTAAGTTGGAAGAATGGAGAGCTTTATATGATATTGCTATAAAGCTTAAGGAGTTAAAGCCATGGGAGAGACTATGGGATATGGATTTAATAACTATAATTGAGTCAAATAAAAAAGAGCCATGTGTATGCAGTGTTATGGGAAAAGGTGGAGAATGTTATGGTATTGCTGCTTATTATGGATTAGATTCTATAAAGGGCTTTTTTAAAATGGCTTATAGTAGTGAGATGCCTAGTCATCAGTTAATAAGATATCAAAATAATGTTATGTGTAATTATGGTAATAGAGATGAATTGACAACAAAAGAACGTGACATTATAAAGAAATTAGATTTGAAGTTTAGAGGAAAAAATAATTGGATATATTTTAGAACTTTTGAAAGTGGTTATGTACCGTATATGCCTGATAGAGATGAAGTATTAGAATTTACAAAAATATTAAAACATGTATATATGGCTATTGATTCACTAAATAAAGGTATGGAGATTGATTTTAAAAATGGTAAGACATTAATGCGTAAATTTGATGAGGAAAACAATATATGGGTAAATTCAGAAGAAGCAGTGATTATTCCAGATATGGATTATCCTGTTGCTATTTTGAAAGATGAATTATTAATAAATCGCTTAAAGAAGCAAAAACAAGATAATTCTATTTTAGAACTAGATATAGCATATTTAAATTCTGCAATAAACGATAAGCAATATGATAAACCATTTATACATAGATTATGTATGTTAGTAGATGCAAGAAAAGGAGTGGTATTATCACAAAACATGGTAACACCTGGAGATAATGTTGTTGATCTAATATTTGAAACAGTAATAAATTATATTATTCGAATAGGAAGACCTAAAAATATAGTAGTTAGAGATGCTTATATGGCAAGCATATTAATTGACTTGTGTGAACAAACTGACATAGAAGTTATAGAATCATTGAACTTACATACAATTGATGAATTTGTTGAATCTTTTTATCAGTTTAGATTTTAAAATAGAAAAAATGTAATTATAAAAATATTAATATTGGAAGAAAAGAACCATGTCCTTGAGGGAAGTAGAAAGAAATATAAAAGATGATGCGGAAAGTAAATTATGTTATGTTTAATAGTTCCTATAAATGGGATATAATATTAACATATAAATGGTTTTGCTAAAGGAGATGTATTATGGCGATATATTTAAATACGAAAAGTTCTTTAGAAAATTTTATTGAATTATATAAGGAAAAATATTATGTAGACAAATCAGAGATAATATCATTATTAAATGAAAAAATATCTAGTAAAAGTAAATATATATGCATAACAAGACCAAGAAGATTTGGAAAAACTAGTGTTATTAACATGCTAGGAGCTTATTATACAAAAGGAATTAATAGTAAAGAAATTTTTGATAAACTTGAAATAAGTAATAGTGAAAGCTATTTACAGAATTTAAATAAATATAATGTCATAAGCATATCTTTTAATAAGTTATCAGATAGAGGAAATACGTATAGTGATTATATGGAAATGATAAAAACGTCACTTATAAATGATATAATAGAGCAATATGGCAAAATTGAACCAGAAAAATATTTTACAATAAGTGATATGCTAGAGGCTACAAATGACAAATTCATATTTATTATTGATGAATGGGATTATATATTTAATAATAATTTATTTAAAGAGCATCAAAATGATTTCTTAGAGTTTTTAAGAAATTTGTTAAAGGATCGATCATATGTTGCACTTGCTTATATGACTGGAGTACTTCCAATAAAGAAACATTCAAGCACTTCAGCTTTAAATATGTTTGATGAATATACAATGTTAAATGATATGGTTTATGGAAAATATTTTGGTTTTACAGAGGAAGAAGTAAAGGAATTATGTGAAAAGCAAAGTAAGATTTCTTTTGAAGAAATAAGTGAATGGTATAATGGATATATAAATGAAGATGGAGATAGAATATACAATCCACGTTCTGTAGTTAAAGCACTTCAAAATGGGAAATGTATAAGCTATTGGACTAATACAGGGGCTATGGATGAAGTTAAGGAATATTTAAAGTATAATACTATGGATGTAAGGGAAGATGTAATAAAAATGGTATCAGGTTATGATGTTGATATCATAATAAATGAAGAATTTAGGGCAGGTCAAGAAGCACCTAAAACTAAAACAGAAATATATTCAGCTATGATAATTCTAGGATTTTTATCTTATTACGATGGATATTTGAAAATACCTAATAAAGAATTAATGAGAGAATTTGAGAAAGCTCTTCAAGATGAATCTTTTGGTTATGTATCTGAAATTATTAAAAATTCTAGAAACATGTTAAAGGCAACAGTATCACAAGATACTGAAAAAGTAGCAGAAATATTACATGATATTCACAATTCAGAAATACCTATATTACAATATAATGACGAAAATAGCTTGTCATGTGTAGTAACTTTAGCATATTTAAGTGCAAGGGATACATATAGGGTTGAAAGAGAAGAGAAAACAGGAAAAGGTTTTGCTGATTTTACTTTTCATTCAAGAAGAAAGGCTGATACTCCATTTATTCTTGAACTTAAGAAAGATGATACTGTAGATTCAGCAATTAATCAAATGAAGGAAAAAGAGTATTTTCAAAAATTTATAAAAGAGCATGAAAATGTACTACTAGTAGCTATATGTTATGATTCAAAAATGAAAAATCATACTTGTAAGATAGAAAGTATGTATTTTAGTGAAGCATAGTTGATTTAAAATGTCACCCTTCGCCTCCACCATAAATATCAAAGACCGCCTGTAGGTAGCTTAACTAGCTACTTACAAGCGGTTATGTTTTTTTATTGGGGTAGCATTGCAATCAAAACCACAAAAATTTAACTGGAAAGCAAATTGAGTTGTTATTTATTTGAATGTGCCTTATATAAACAAACATAATTTATAATTCGCACAAAATTTTTGAGATTTTGGGTTACAACAATGAATGCAACCTTATTCTTTGGAATACTACATTGTTAATGGAGATATTTTTCCTTTAAGATTGTCTGTATAGGCTAGTCTTCCATCCACAGTTATTACAACAGCACCCATACCTTTAATTTTATTAACTCTATGAATAATTGAAGCAGCATCTAATCCAAACAATTTTGTAGTATATATATCGCAGTCTATTGATTTATCAGCAATAATAGTTAAAGAAGCTATATTACTTTCTATTGAATAGCCTGTTTTGCTGTCAAATATATGGTGGTATTTACGTCCATCCTTTTCAAACACTCTCTCATATATTCCTGAGGTTACAACGGATTGATCTTTTATTTTGACAAGTGCCACAGCATTTCCTCTTGGTAGAAATGGATTTTGTATTCCCACATTCCAGTCACCACCGTTTGATGGTGAGTTTCCAAAAACGAGAACATTACCGCCCATATCTACCATAGCTGAAACAGCGCCATTTTTCTTAAAGAATTCCATGACTTTATCAGCAAAATAGCCTTTAGCTATGGCTCCAAGGTCTATTTCAATGCCTTTTTTTAAGAAATACACGGTCTTTTTTTCATCATCTAGTTGTATATTTTCAGGCTTTAAAAGTTCCAGTACCTTTGCTATAGCTTCTTTCTCTGGTATATGTGCCTCCTTAAAGCCTATTCTCCATAACTTTATTAATGGTCCTATTGCAATATTTAAATATGTATTCTCACATAGACTATGTTTTTTTCCTATTTTTATCAGTTCATACAGCTCTGCATCAACTTCCTGTGGAGCTAGTGGAGCTGTTTTTTTTAGCATTGCAAGCTGTGATTTATCACTGTTAGCACTAAAGACTTCTTCATAATTAATAAGCATAGACTCAGCCTTTTCTGCTAGCTTTTCAGCATCATCTCCCTTTACATATAGAGAGATTTTCGTTCCCATAAGATATATTATCTTCGTATACTCATTCATTTTGCCCTCCTATATTTGCGGCACTATCAAATTAATAACAAGTCCTCTTGCCATTATATTTTGGACTTGTTATTAATTGTCAGTTTCCTAAATTATTTTGCCCATGAATTAGAAATGCATCTATAAGGTCTTTATCAATATCAGTTAGTTTTTTTCACTGTGATATGCCATAAAATAATCTAAATTCAATTCATCAATTGGAATTTGATATATGTTGTATTCAGATGGACACTCTTTTACATATATGCTTTCTGGTATAAAGGTCAGTCCTAAATTACTCGCTGCAAGGTTACATACAGTGTTGATTTCGGTGCTTTCCATTATGATTTTTGGTTCTACCTTGTAAATGCTTAATAATTGATCTATCTGCTTTCTTATAGCAGAACCCTTGGAAGTTAGTATGAGATTTTGACGCAATATCTTGGTTATGTCCATAGTTCCTTCTGGAATAATGGCTACATCTTTTTGATATAGATCACAGCTTCGAGGAATAATAGCACGGTATCCGTGTCTGCCCCAAGTAATAGAGTTTAAGTTTGGAGAAATATTTCTTGAATTTTGTCCAATCCAAAAATCCAATTCACCATTTTGAATGAGTTTCTCATTTTTTTCTGGTAAAGTCTCTGAAAGCTCTATCCTACAGTTTGGATGCATATCCAAAAACTTTGGTAAAAAAAGAGGTAAAAGGTAGGTTCCAAGGCTAGGAAGCACTCCTATCTTTATGACCTTGTTATCTATATCTGACACAGCTGATATTTCCCTAATGAGTCTTGCGTAATTATTTTCTATTGAAGTTAAATACTGATAATATATCTTACCTTGCTCGGTTAATCGATATGGAAGCGTGCTGCGACTTATAAGCTCACAATTTAACTGATTTTCTATCCTTTTAATACTCTGTGTCAAGTGAGGTTGAGAAATATAAAGTGATTTGGCAGCCTTGCCATAATTACTGTATTTTAAAATGGCATCAATATAATACAGAATATCCTGAGAATAGTATTTTGACATTTAATTCACCCTTTTGCGAAATAATTAGGCACATGAAAATAAATAACGAGTCCCAAATAGCATTGCAAATGGACTTGTTATTTATCTGATAGTGCCTTAACTCATTGATTCTTGTGTTCGATTATAACAAATATGTTATCAAACTTCAACAAATAACTATTAGATATAATATACTTAACATGTTAAAATTATATCAAAGAATTACTAAAATTATGAAGTTTTGAAGTACAGAAAGGGGATTACTATGAAGTATTTAGCAATTGTAGGCACTAACTCAGATGTGTCAACTAATCGTATGCTGCTTCAATTTATGCAAAAGCATTTTTCGAGTGAGGCAGAGATAGAACTATATGAAATTAAGGATTTACCTGCCTTTAATGAACCAGAGGATTCTGATGTTCCTGAAAAGGTAGCAGAATTATCTGATAAAATTTTAAAAGCAAATGGTGTAATAATAGCAACTCCAGAGTATGATCATGCCATACCTGCAGTTTTAAAGAGTGCTCTTGAATGGATTAGTTACACTAGTCAGGCACTTACAGACAAGCCTGTTTTAATAGTTGGGGCTTCTCTTGGTACACTTGGTTCTTCTCGTGCACAGGCACATCTTAGACAAATACTTGATTCACCTGAGCTTGCGGCAAGAATAATGCCAAGCAGTGAATTCCTTTTAGGAAAATCACAAGGTGCATTTGATAGCGCAGGAAATCTTATCTATGCAGATAAGCTAGTAGAGCTTGATGAAATTTTCAGAGAGTTTCTTCTATTTACAGATATTACATCAAAACTTTTAGCAGAAAAAGTTTTACATAAAAAAGTTAAAAAATTCACTTGGGAAGAGTAGGAGGATTAATATCAATGAAATTTATAGCAATTGTTGGAACTAGTGCAAAAAGATCATATAATCGTAAACTCCTTCAGTTTATGAAAAAATATTTTGAGTCAAAGGCAGAAATAGAAATACTTGAGATTACTGATGTTCCTATGTTTAATCAATCTGATAATCAGTCTTCAAGTGAAGTTATACAGATGTTCAATAATAAGATTACAGCAAGTGATGGTGTTATTATAGCTACTCCTGAGTATAATCACTCAATTCCATCTAGCCTTAAAAGTTTAATTGAATGGCTAAGCTTTGATCTTCATCCACTTGCTGGCAAACCAGTAATGATCCTTGGTGCTTCTCTTGATAGTCAAGGTTCTTCTCGTGCTCAGCTACATCTTCGTCAAATTTTAGATGCACCAGGTGTTGATGCAAATGTAATGCCAGGATATGAATTTTTACTTGGAAGTGCAAATAAAGCATTTGATGAGGAAGGTAATCTAAATAATGAAAGAACCATAGACTTCTTAGAAATATGCTTCCTACGCTTTATGCGTTTTGCAAAGATTTCAAATCAGCTTAATGAAGAAGAAGAGTTTACCTTTAACCCGGGAGTATATGAGGTAGATGCAATAGGTCACAGCGGAAGTCTTCCAATGAAAGTATCCTTTAGTGAGAACAGAATAGAAAGTATAGATATAAATACAGATGGTGAGACAGAAGGACTTGCAGATGTAGTTTTTGTAAGAATACCAGATAAAATAATTGAAGGACAAACATTAAATGTTGATGCTCTTTCTGGTGCTTCAGAAACTAGTAATGCTGTATTAGACGGTGTAGCCAAAGCAGTTAAGCTTGCAGGAGTTAACCCTGACATACTTAAGAGACGTCCAAAGCCTGCTAGCAGTCTTATAAAAGAAGATGAAGAATATACTTGTGATGTAGTAGTTGTAGGCGGAGGCGGCGCTGGATTAAGTGCAGCTGCAACAGCACTTCAGAATGGTAAAAGTGCTATTGTCCTTGAAAAATACCCAGCAGTAGGTGGAAATACAATACGTTCAGGTGGTCCTATCAATGCTGCAGATCCAGAGTGGCAGATGCAGTTTGAAGAAAATAAAGGAGAAAGACATACAATTGAAGAACTTCTAGCTACAGATGAGAGCTTAATTCATCCAGAATATATAGATGATTTTCATGCACTTAGAGAAGAATTTTCTGCTTATAAGGAAAAGTTTGGCACACAAAAGGGACATCTATTTGACTCTCCATTACTTCACAGAATGCAAACATATTTTGGAGGTAAAAGAACTGACCTTAATGGAAACACAATATACGGCCAATATGACCTGGTAAAGATACTTACAGACAGAGCTTTAGAAAGTGTTAAATGGCTAGAAGATATAGGGGTTGAGTATGATAAGAGCATAGTATTTGCTCCTGTTGGTGCACTTTGGCGTCGTGGTCATAAGCCTACAAAAAGCCATGGCTCATCATTTATACTTGCACTAACAAAATATGTACAAGATAACTCAGGAAAAATCATTACTGATAGCCCTGTAAAAGAATTTATCATAGAAGATGGTGAAATAAAAGGAGTTATAGCAACTGGTGTCAATGGCCAAAAGATAACTGTTCATGCAAAAGCAGTAGTCCTTGCAAGTGGTGGTTTTGGTGCAAACACAAAGATGCTAAAAGAATACAACACTTACTGGAGTGAAATAGCTGATGATGTAAAGACTACCAATTCATATGCTATGACTGGTGATGGAATATTGCTTGGTAAAACTGTAGGTGCAGCACTTACAGGAATGGGCTTTACTCAAATGATGCCTGTAGCCGATCCTGAAACTGGTGAATTATTCAGTGGAGTTCAAGTACCTCCTGAAAACTTTGTAATGGTAAATAAAGAAGGAAAAAGATTTATTAATGAATTCTCTGGAAGAGATGTTTTAACAAAAGCTGCAATTGAACAGGGTGGTTTATTCTACCTTATAGCTGATGATGAAATAAAGAAAACTGCAGCTAATACAAGTCAAGAAAAGTTAGACCGTCAGGTAGAAGCTTGTACTTTATTTAGAGCAGATACCCTAGAAGAACTAGCAGTAAAAGTTGGAATGGATCCTGCAGTTCTTGTAGACACAATTAATAAATATAATTCATATGTGGATGCTGGTTTTGATCCTGAATTCCATAAGGATACATTTAGCTTAAAAGTAGAGAAAGCACCGTTTTATGCTACTCCAAGAAAGCCAGCAGTTCATCATACAATGGGTGGGCTTAAGATAGATACTAAAGCTCATGTATTAGATGAAAATGATAAACCAATTAAAAATCTTTATGCTGCTGGAGAAGTTGCTGGAGGTATCCATGCAGGTAACCGTCTTGGCGGTAATGCATTAACTGATATATTTACCTTCGGAAGAATTGCTGGTAAAACTGCAGTTGATGAAATGAAATAGTTAAGGCACATGGGCTTGTTATTTATTTGATTGTGCCTAATGTTTAGATAAAGAGCCAGATACAAAGACGAAGAGCCTATAACACGCATAAGTGAAAATGCTGTTATAGGCTCTTTCTCTTATTCTTCATTAGATATTGTACATTATAAAAATCAAGTTTTTCTTTTAAATGTTCGGTAGAGTTATATATGGTATGGAAATGGGTAAAAGGACTTCAGATAAAGAATAATTGCTATTGAAGTTATATACTAATTACAGCAGAAATATATTGACAAGTACAATTGTATTTATTACAATTTAATTGAAATAAATATTTTATCGTGCTATAAAAAGATAAATTTTAGTTTTTGTATTTTTATGAAGTAAGGTGGTTTAGCCATATTATCAATAATTCTATTAATTTATTTAATGTAGGAATTAGCATGAGAGAATTAAGAGAAAGTTTGATTTATAATTAAAATTTTATTATATAAATACTAGGAAGGAAGTGTTAGAAATGAAAATAGAAGTATGGTCTGATTTTATGTGTCCATTTTGCTATATGGGCAAAAGAAGATTAGAAATTGCTTTAAATAGATTTGAACATAGGAATGAAGTTGAATTAGTTTTTAGAAGTTTTGAGCTTGATTTAGCAGCTAAAAAGAAATTTGATGGAAATATTCATGAAATAATAGCAAAAAAGTATGGCATATCAGTAGAGCAAGCTAAAGCATCAAATAATCAAATTGTTGAACAAGCTAAGGATATTGGTCTTGACTATAATTTTGATAATTTAATGCCAACTAATACTTTTGATGCACATAGGATAACACATTATGCAAAAACAGAAGGAAAGATGAATGAATTAGCAGAAAGAATTTTAAAAGCATACTTTATAGATTCACTAAATATATCTGACTATAAAGTATTGGCTGGGCTAGCTGGTGAAGTGGGTCTTAATATTGATAAAGCTTTACAAGTATTGGAATCAGATAAGTATGGAGCGGAAGTGAGAAGGGACGAAGAAAGTGCCTCAAAGCTTAAAATAAACAGTGTTCCTTACTTTGTATTTAATAATAAGTATGCAATATCTGGTGCGCAACAACCTGAGTTGTTTTTAGAGATATTGGAGAAAGTAAGAAAAGAAGAACTCTCATTACTTCAGTAGACGTATTTACTAAAGATTTCTATAGTTTAGTTGGTGAAGGAAATACAACGGAAAATTTATAGTTGATTTCTTGAAAAATTAATAAAGAACTAAGACTTGGCTATTTCAAAATAGGAATTTAATTTCAATTTTGAAATAGCCTTTGGTATTTTATCAGATAAAATAGAAAGTACTAGTGAGTTATTGACTTAAATTTAATTTATATATAAAATCAAATTTGTGCTTAAGAATTAGCTTGATTTTATATACAGAGGAGATAGAATTATTTGAAGAAAAAGAATGATTATAATAAACAAATAAAAAATGGAGAAGAAAATACAGGTAAATGTATTGAGATGAAAAAGTGCAATGAAGAGGAAATAGAAAATAATAAATGCAAAAACTGTGGAGAACAAGCAAGTTATTTTAGTGATGAAAATAATGGTTGGCTATGTGAGGATTGCAGGAGCATAGAAGATGGGTTAGATAAACTTGCTGATAAAATAGAGAAAAAGCTAAGTAAAAGAGTTTATTCTTTTGATTTAAATGAATTAATAAATTGTTTATCTAAAGATGAAATATATAATATAGCAAGAAATCTTGGAGTAAATAAGATATCAGGTTTAAATAAAGAAAAATTAATTGAAACATTACTTAAAGAATATAAGAATTTGGTTGAAAAAAGAGCTTTATTCTTTGACGAAGAAAGATATAAGATTTTAAAAAGTTATGTGGATAGCAAAGGTGTAAAACTTTTTGATGATATTGATGAAGAGGAAGCAGATAAGAGCGTATATTTTATACAGCAAGGAATGCTCTTTCCAATTGCAAAAGATGGGGTATCAATATTTTTAATGCCTGAAATAGTACAAGGATTAATCAAAGAAAGAAATAATCTTGAATATAGACGTAAAATAAAATTCAATAGTGAAATTATAAATATCTTTAGGGCAATGAATAAAGTATATGGTATTTTAAAACTAGAAGATGCTAAAGAGATAATAGAAAGATATTTTAATATAGAAAATTGTGAATTAGAAGAGTTAATTAGGGAGGCAACATATTACTACAATGAATATAGAGAAGAAGGAATATTTATTGTTAATAATGAAATAGATAATTTTGAGGAACTATTAAAGGATATAGATACAGAAAAAGATTTGAGTTATGCCATGATTTCGAAAGAAGAATTATTAAATATGTTAGAAGAAAATTGGGTTTATAATAGTAAAGCAGGAAAAACTTTTTATAAAGAGTTTACTAATATGTTTAGAGTAGATAGAGACATGCTAATAGCTATGATGGAAGACTTGATTTTTGATGTTCAAGAAAATGAACCTAAAGATGCAGTAGATAAAATGATAGAATTAATTAATATTGAAAATGACGAAGCCAGATATGTTGCATCTAGTATGATGAATAAATTTGTTAAGAAAATTAGGTTATGGAGATATAAGGGGTCAACCACTAATGAGATTAAATCAAATGTAGTTAGCTTAAAGGCAAATAAGGATATAAAAAGAAATGATCCTTGTCCATGTGGTAGTTTAAAAAAATATAAAAAGTGTTGTGGTAAAGATGAGAAGGTTATTAATTTATTGGAATAATTATTAGATTACTTTAATTAAGGAAACAGAAATAAAATAACAAATAAAGTATACAAAATATACAAGTATAATTATTAGTTATTTTTTGACGGTTCCTTGTTAATTTTCAAGATATTATTCATTATAATTGCTCCTTTTATTTTATTGTGATAAAATTATCGCGTACCTTGATAATAATTTAATACAAATATTTTTACGAGTACAATTATTTTAATACATAGTATCTTAAAAGATACCAAGGAGTGTAAGCATGGAAGAAAACTTAAGCTTAGAAAATTTAAATGCAGAAGAAATATGGGAAAAGTTATATAAGAAAGAATTAAATTGTAAGAAGAACATTTTAGAATATATTGATATTGCTAAGATACTAAAAAAGGGTGAGGCTGACCCAGAAAAGATTCAAGATACTTATAATTTTATCTATGATAATATTGAGAAGATGTCAGATAAAGTTAAACCGAATACTGTTATGTATCTTCAAAATGAATTAAAAAATCAGTTTGGCAAATATGTAGTTGAAAAGGAGCCTAAAGAAGAAGATGCCTTTATAAAATTCTTTAAGGAGGCATACCCTGTAAAAGATAGAAGAAAAGATTTCACTTGGGTTATGATGAACATTAATAACATAGTAGAAGAACAAATTTGGACTACATTAATTCACATTAACAGAGAATATATATGTAAAAGAATTAAATTAGAAGTTGAAGAAAAAGAAGCTATAATTAAAATGATAGAAAAGGTAATTAAAAAAGATAATATAAAATATATTAATCAAATAAAAAGTTTAGATAAAGTATTAAATAATTTAAATATTAAAATAGTAAATGACAAGGATAAATTCAAGGTTAAAAAATTATAATTATGTAAAAAGAATTTTAGTAATGCACAAGAGCATTGTTAAAATTCTTTTTTATTGATAAAGATTTTTAAAGCTGTAGTGATTTTTTTATGTAACAGCTCACTTTTTATAGACAAGGTATAAGATTAGTGAAAATGGGCTATTGTTGAGCCTATTTTTTTTGGTTGTTCTTTTACTGGATCTACATGAATTACCATGCAGATATTCAAATCATTAGAAATTTCATTTTCAGCTGCATCAATTGTTTCCTTCTTTATGGCCATTGCCCCTATATTAGAATTATTCAATGTTTTATAGATTACTCGAGGATTTAATCATCGTTATGATAATAAAATAATCATTTGTATTTTTAAATGTAAATAATATTGACAAAATTCCGTGAGAATAATATACTATGAAATAAGAACGACGATGTTCGACAAACATACTTTAAAAAGTATATTTTTCGGATGTCGTTTTTTTATACAAAAAATAGGACATTATTTAGTTGAGAAAAAGAATTCAAAAATTAATTTTTAGGTAATGCGCAGTAACTTTTAAACTAAGGCACATTCAAAAATTAAAAAAACTTATACATAAATAGCTGAAATTTTGTTTTGAGATTTAACATACTAAGGAGGATTTTATATGGAAATTAATTTAGGCGATTGCAGTTTTATATTAATCTGTTCAGCACTTGTACTTTTAATGACACCAGGACTTGCATTTTTTTATGGTGGAATGGTTCGTAGGAAAAATGTTTTAAATACATTGATGTCTTCATTCTTTGTTTGTGGATTAGCATCAATAATGTGGGTTTTAGTAGGTTATTCATTGTCTTTTGGTAATGATTTTCATGGGATAATAGGCGGACTTAATTTCTTAGGTTTTAATGGGGTAGGAGCAGAGCCTTCAGCATATGCACCTACAATACCTCAAGAGCTTTTTGCTGCATTTCAAATGATGTTTGCAATAATTACTCCAGCGCTTATAACTGGAGCTTTAGTAGAAAGAATGAAGTTTTCAGCATTGTTCATATTTGTAGCTATATGGTCACTTTTAGTATATTATCCAATGGCACATATGGTATGGGGAGCTGGTGGATTAATAAGTTCTTTAGGTGCCGTTGATTTTGCAGGAGGAAATGTAGTTCATATAAGCTCAGGTATTTCGGGCCTTGTAGCTTGTATTATGTTAGGTAAGAGACGTGGATATGGAATTATGGCATATAGACCACATAATATTCCATTTGTAGTTCTTGGAGTAGCATTACTTTGGTTTGGGTGGTTTGGATTTAATGCAGGTAGTGCGCTCGGAGCTGGTCCACTTGCTGTACATGCATTCATGACAACAAATACTGCAGCAGCTGCAGCTATGCTTTCATGGATGTTAATTGAAAAAGTAAAACATGGTAAGCCAACATTACTTGGAGCAGCAACAGGAGCAGTATTGGGGTTAGTTGCAATTACACCAGGAGCAGGGTTTGTTCCACTTTGGTCATCAATTATAATTGGTATAGCAGTATCTCCAATTTGTTTCTTCTTTGTGGAAAAAGTAAAAGCTAAGTTTGGATATGATGATGCACTTGATGCTTTTGGATGTCATGGAATCGGTGGAATTTGGGGTGGTATTGCAACTGGAATTTTTGGACAAACTGCAATTAATCCTGTAGCACAATGGAATGGTCTTTTCTATGGAGATGTTAAACTTTTCATTGCACAAATAATGAGTATTGTAATAACAATAATATTTGCAGGTGGGATGACTTTCTTAATTATAAAAGTTATGAAAATGTTTATGGAGATTAGAGTTGATAGCTCAGAAGAAGCTGATGGACTTGATGTAGCTGAACATGGGGAATCTGCTTATCCATCATTTAATGGATTAGACTAGGAATATAATGCATGAATGCATAAAATGGAGAAAGTATAATATTAAAAAATAGAATTAAAAAAATTCTATGGTGGATTTCAAAGGTCGTGCTTCGCCGCCATCATGAAACCCACGACAATACATTAAGAGGATAGCCGCTGCATGGCGGCAATTCACAAAGGGGCTGTCGCACTAAATATGTTAGTTTTGCAACAGCCCCTTTATTTTGCTTTGAAACATATCCACTGGTGAAAATTTAAACCTTCGAGATATTTAATTTAATGGTGCAAGAATAAAGTTAAGTTAAATAATCTTTAGAAAATCCTTAGAAATATAGCAAGGTATTCTTTAAAAATTATGCTTATTATTAGAATATAGCAGGTAAAGGTAAGATCTTTAGAAGGAAAGATGGCATATTATTTATATGATCGTAGAATATCTATGATTTATTAAGAAACTAATACATAATTCTTTAAAACTGATTATATTTTTATCACAATATTTTAATAAAGGAGGATATCATGAAATTAAACTCTTATCAAAAATCTTTTGTATGCATTATACTTTTTGGATTAATTACATTATTATCATGTTACACAGTTATAAAAGAAAATAATAAAACAACATCAATAACTAGGCGTATGAGTACAAATGGAGAATGGACAGATTCTTCAAAAATTCCTTATACAATTACTTTTAATCAAGGGGATATTATACGATTTAATTATAAATCAACTATTAAAGATGGAAAATTATTGCTAAGATTTATTGATTCACAAGGAAACTTAATATATGAGTTTGATCCAGGGAGAAAGGGAGAAAAGGATATAAAAATAGAGAAAACCGACATATATGAGCTTTTTATAGAAGGCGATAAATTTAAAGGAAATTACGAGATAATATGTGAAAAATCTTGAATACTACCCTTTGTGTAATCTTTCATTGCTGACTATATTTTTAGCAATTTTATGAGCCGTCTTTCCAATTTCATCTGCATTCATAGTAATAAGTTGTCCATCTCTTGATACTAACTTTCCGTTAACAATAGTCATTTTGGTAAAGCTTGAATTTCCAAGGCATACTAATGAAACAAGTGGATCATGGCATCCTGCATACTCAACCTTATTAAGATCAAATAGTATTATATCAGCCGCCTTTCCAACATCAAGTCTTCCAGTATCAGGCCTTCCTAAAACATCTGCACCACCTCTAGTTGCAATCTTTAGTATTTCATATGCATTGAGTCCGTCAGCTCCATACTTTAAATGATTTAGAAGGTACGCACGTCTAACTTCTTCCCACATGTTCGAACCATCGTTACTTGCACTTCCGTCAACTGCTATACTTATATGTCCACCTTTTTTAAAAATTTCAGAAGTTCTACAGATACCACTATTAAGTTTCATATTTGATGAAGGACAATGGGCAATACCAGTTCCATTCAATCTATCTATTTCTGAATCGCTAAAGTGTATTCCATGTGCATACCAAACATCAGGACCAAGCCATTCAAGTTCTTCCATAAGCTCAAAGGGTCTTCTTCCATATTTTTCGATACAAAATCTTTCTTCATCAATAGTTTCTGCAAGATGAGTATGAAGCATAACTCCTCTTTTTCTGGCTAACTTCTTAGTTTCAAGCATTAATTCTTTGGTGACTGAAAATGGTGAGCATGGTGCAAGAGCTATTCTTGTCATTGCAAAATCACTTGTATCATGGTATTTGCTTATAAGTCTATCACTATCCTCTAATATTTTACTTTCAGCTTGAACAACTGACATTGGAGGAAGTCCACCATGATCTCTACCTAAAGACATAGAACCTCTTGTAGAAGTAAAGCGAATTCCAATTTCTTGTGCTGCTCTTATTTGTTCATCAATTAATGTATCAGGCTGGTTCTTTGGAAATACGTAGTGATGGTCTGAAGTTAAGGTACATCCAGTTCTTAAAAGTTCACTAAAACCTACTAGTGCCCCATAATATACAGCATCTGGAGTTATATTTTTCCAAAATTCATAAAGCCCAATAAGCCATGGGAAAAGTGGCTTTTCTTGAACTTCTTTTATTCCCCTAAATAGCGTTTGATACAAGTGGTGGTGAGTATTTACAAACCCTGGCAAAGCCACAAGTCCAGTACAATCAATAATTTCGGTCTCAGCAGGTACTTCAAGGCAAGTAGCTATTGAAGTAATTTTAGACCCTTCAATTAATATGTCTACATTTTCAAATACCTCTTCTCTGTCATTGAATGTTATGGCATGTCTAATGTTCTTTAAAATTAATTTCTTCATCATAAAATCCTCCTTAAAATAAAAAACCACTTTGAAATGAGTAATTTCAAAGTGGTTAACTCTACACGTTTTTGCGCAAATATAAAATTATATTTTCCTTGGTATTATAATATCAATTATTTTGATATTTGTATAGTTTTATTTATAATTTTTGTAATAAATTTCATCTTTCATATGCTAATATTTTAATAAATTAACTGTTTATCAATACGGTCATTTAATAGGCTCATAATGTCTAGGATAAGGTTATTTAAATTTCCATTAATTTGTGTTATAGTATTAAAATGGTAAATTTTACCTAAATCTTCTATTTTATAAGTATACTTTCCAGTAATTTTATGTCTTATGTAGTCAGTTTGTTTGCTGGAAATTAATCTAAGGCTAAATCTCGTTTGCCTAAAATTGACTGCAAATTTTACTATATGAGGAATATTAAGATGAAAAAAATAAGTACTAAAATTATAATAACTATTATATCTTGCTGCATTGTGCTATCTTCCATTTTAGGAGTAATTTCAATAACGGTAGGAAAAAGATTTATTAATAATGATGCTATGGATAAGCTTTTATATATGTCACAAAGTATGGGTGGAAATTTAGATAGGAAATTTGAATTACCAGTAAATAAAGTTGATTCTTTGTATTATAACGTAATGAGCACATGTGATATTCAACAATTAAAAGTAGACCCACAATATATGGAAAAATACAAAGGTGTATTGGCATCAACCATAAAAAATTATTCAGATGGTTCTAAAGATTATTTATCAATGTATTTCATATTAAATCCGGATTTAACTGGTAATGTAGCCGATGTGACTCTAGCAGATACTAAAGGTACTGGCAGTTTCCAAATACAATCAGAATTAACAAAAGATAAATATGATTCTAATAATGAAAATATGCAGTGGTATTATGAAACCATGAAGCAAAAGGATGGAAAGTGGTCTATTCCACATGCTGCATCAACAATTGATTCAGAAGTAATTACATATTCAAAACCCGTATTTAAAGATAACATACTTATAGGTGTAGTTGGTGTGGATTTAAAATTTAGTGATATTAAAGATTTGATAAATGGAATTAAAGTATATACTACAGGATATGCTGCATTATATAATGATAACTTTGATTATTTAGTACATCCTGATTTTACATATAAAGACAATCTAGCTACAGTTAAAGACGGTGTTTACAAAGATATCTATGACCAAATAAAAGGAAAGGAATCTGGTGTTGCTAAATATAAGAGCAAAAATGGACAAGATAAAATCCTAGCTTATACAAAACTTTCAAATGGATGGGTTCTAACTTTGGCACCACCTATAAGTGAAGTTCTTAGCGGTATAAATAAATTAACAACAATAATTTCTATCGTTATAATAATAGGAATAGCGCTATCTATAATTGTAGCACTATATTTGGGGAAGAAAATTTCAGAACCAATTAAAGTAGCAACTGAACTTATAAATAATATATCTAATTATAATCTGGATTCGAACTTAGATCAAAAAGCAAAGAAATTTTATGGAAATAAAGATGAAACAGGTATTATGATCAAGGCTGTATTTAATTTAAAGCAAAATCTGATTAATATAGTTGATAACTTGCGAAATAGTTCAAGCCATGTTTATGAATATTCTAAAAGTCTATCTACAAATACTGAGGATACAGTTATGTACATTAATAATGTTTCAGAGGCAATGTCAGAATTGGCAAATGGTGCAACTGAACATACAATGCATTCTCAAGATAGTTTAGAAACAATTAAAAGTTTAGCTAATGACATACAAATTGCACTACAAAGTTCTGACGTGGTGAAAGAAACTTCTAATAAGGCTAAAGAAATGGGTATCAGAGGTTCTAAATCTCTAGATATACTTACAAAAAAATTTAAGATAAGTAGCGATGCAACAAATAAAATATCTATAATTGTTGATAATTTAGGCAATAAATCAGGCACTATTGATAATATAGTAAGTACAATTAATAGTGTTGCAGAACAAACAAATTTATTGGCACTTAATGCAGCTATTGAAGCAGCTAGAGCTGGTGAATATGGTAAAGGCTTTGCTGTTGTAGCAGAAGAAATACGTAATTTAGCAGAACAAAGTACAGATTATACAAAGGAAATAGCTACGCTTATAAATGAAATACAAGGAGAAATAAGCCTTGCAAAGAAGACTATGGATACGGGTGTGGATGCTGTAAGTGAAGCTAATACTGCAATAATTGAAACAGAAAAATCTTTTGATTTAATTGAGGATTCTATTAAAAATAGCTTAAATCATATTCATAATTTATCAGAAAATATTAAAAATGTAGATAAAAATAAAGAAAAGGCGATAATTTCTATTGAAAAGATATCTGTTGTATCAGAAGAATCAGCAGGTGCAACGGAAGAAGTAGCAGCCATAGCTAAAGAACAAACTAATTCTATGAATTCCATTTCAGAAACATCTCAAAAACTTAATGAACTAGCTGGCAAAATGGATGAAATAGTTAAATTGTTTAAATTGGATTCTACATTGTAAGATTTAAGATACATGAAAGAAAATAACAAGTTAAAGATGTAATGAGCTAAGGGAAAATTTCTTAGCTCATTTTTTGCGTTAAAATTAAAGAATTTAGAAGCTATACCAGGTATGCAGGCAATGCAAAGCCACTGATTTCAGTGGCTTTCATTGTTTTTGTTAATGTTTCAAAAATGTTAATCTCTATTGTTGAAGATAAAAAAGTGACTATTACGAATAGTAATAGTGGTGAAAACAAACTTTGTTTACATGCTTTAGCAGATGAAATTGTAGCTAAATATGGTGTAAAGATAGAAAAACAAATATTAGAGAAATTAAAGAAAGAAGGATGATATTCAAATGTGAACTTAGACTTATTTGGTGGATTACCGAAACTATAAATATTTATTGGCTATATTGCAAAATTGGAAAGCATATGAAGAGAGGCGAAGCACAATACGGAACTTAACCAAAGTCCATTGTGATTTTGTTCCATACGACTTAGTACTGTTGTGTAAGTTTGTACTTTTTGTAAAACTATGTAAAGAATGTGTAAAATATGTTATAATTAGGGTGAAGAAACAAACTAAACTATTTTATTTACTAGTTAATATAACTACTGGAGAACATGACTAACGCGGATCTAGAACTGGAACTTAAGAAATATATTATAGAGATCACAGCGTAAAGAAGTTAGCTATAATAAAATAATTATTTAGTGAAATTTTCATTTCTTAAATTATATAACTATATTGTTTTGAAAACAAAAACAATTATGGTATCAGAAAGCATTTACATAATAATTATAAATTAGATTTAGCATATAAATCAGTAGATATATATAAATATACAGCCTAGGTGCTATAAATATAATTTGGCAATTGATTTGGTAAAGGGGACTTAAAATGCTTGAACTTAATGAACTAATAAATATAAATGAGATTAAAAGAGTCATGGATAATATTTATGAAACTTTTGGAATTCCAATGGGGATTGATGGGGCAGATGGAACTAATGAGATTAGAGTGGGATGGCAGGATATTTGTACTAAATTTCACAGGAAACATGAAATTACTTGTGAAAATTGTAAAAATAGTATTATGTACTTAAAAAAACATATGGCTGAAAATGAACATTTGGAATATAAATGTTTAAATAATATGCGTGAAGTTATAATGCCTATTTTTATATCTAACATGCATGTTGCTACAATTTTTATTGGACAATTTTTTTATGATGATGAAATTATAGATATAGAATATTTTCGCAGGCAGGCACAAAAATTTGGATTTGATGAAAAAGAATATTTAGAAGCACTTAGTAAAGTGCCTATTTTTCCAAGAAAACAAGTTAACCATATAATAGAATGTTTAAAAGGTCTTATCATAATACTAGCTGAAAATGGATTAAGTAAGTTAGAATTTAAAAAGTCTCAAAACGAACTTGAAAAAAGTCAGAAATACCTCAATGCAATCTTTAATTCTGTGAATGATGCTATATTAATTCATGATTATGATGGAAATATATCAGATGTAAATCAAACAGCTATAGCTATGTTTGGATATTCCAGAAATGAATTTATACATATGAGGATAAAGGATATTATTTCAAAAGATTCTCCAGATCCTTATTTAACTAAAGAAGAGCTATTAGATAGAATAGCTAAGGAAGGGAGATTAAATAGTACAACAAAAACAAATATGTTTATTGGTGAGGCTATATTTATTGGGAGCAATAATAGTGAGTTTTGGGGGGAAAGAAATGTTATAATTGCAAATATAGGTGGAGCTAAAAGGATTATAACTACAGTACGTAATATTTCAGAGAGAAAACAAGCAGAATTAGCATTAAAAAATGAATCTCTTGAACTAGAAAGATTAAGAACAGAGTTCTTTGCTAATATTTCTCATGAACTTAGGACTCCACTGAATATAATATTAAATGTGATAAAAATTAGTTGTATGAATCTTGAACAGCAAAATGTTGGAAAAGAAAAAATTATAAGTAATATGAATATGGGAAAACAAAATTGTCTAAGGCTTCTAAGATTGGTAAATAATCTTATTGATTCTACTAAGCTGGATGCAGGATATTTTGAAGTTAATCTTGTTAATTGCAATGTCATTAATGTAATAGAAGAAATCACTTTATCAGTTGCTGAATATATAAAGAGTAATAATTTAAACCTAATATTTGATACTGAAATAGAAGAGAAGATAATAGCCTGTGACTTAGATAAAATTGAAAGGATAATTCTTAATATACTTTCAAATGCTATAAAATTTACAAAACCAGGTGGAAATATATTTGTAAATATATTTGATGGGGAAGAATTTATTACTATAGTAATTGAGGACACAGGAATAGGAATACCAGAGGAAAAACTTAATGTAATATTTGATAGATTCAGACAAATAGATAAATCATTTACAAGAAATTATGAAGGCAGTGGAATAGGATTATCTCTTGTAAAATCATTAGTAGAAATGTAAGGTGGTAAAATAACTGTTGAAAGTAAGTATGGAGCTGGAACTAAGTTTTATATAAAACTTCCTGTTAGGCTGGCAGGTGAAAGTAACAGTAAAGAAAATATTAAGTTATTTAACAGCAATTTAAGCAATCATGTAGAAAAAATAAATGTTGAATTTTCAGATATATATACCTTATAATTCATGGGAAAATGCGGTGAGTAGGACTATGAGGCCTAAATAATACAAAGGGTATACGGAAAAAATTATAAGCTATAATAAGAAAAACATAGGGAAATTGATTTCTATGGTTTTTTAACTTAAAATATAAAAAAGTTATTAACGTATAATAAAACTGCCTCAAAACTATATTTTGAGGCAGTTTTATTTATATATATAAGCCTATATATAAATTATAATATTTTATTTTTTAATGCACATTGCATCTTCAACGTGCATTAAGCATTCACCAAATCTTTGGAAGTGAACAACTTCTCTTTCTCTTAAAAATGCTAGTATTTCTTTAATTTGAGGTTCATCAGTTAAGTGTATTAAATTCTCATAAGTTACTCTAGCTTTTTGTTCAGCTGCTAAATCTTCATGTAAATCAGCTATTGGCTCGCCCTTTG
The DNA here is from genome assembly GCF_045310795.1 of Candidatus Clostridium helianthi. Classification (NCBI taxonomy): domain Bacteria; kingdom Bacillati; phylum Bacillota; class Clostridia; order Eubacteriales; family Clostridiaceae; genus Clostridium; species Candidatus Clostridium helianthi. The sequence goes on along the minus strand of NZ_JBJIAB010000047.1, from coordinate 247 downwards.
CTTGTATATAAGTTGCTGTCCATGGATTTCCAGTTGCATCTGTATAAAATAATGCTTTTCTATGATCAGCATAATGCCCAGCAAGTCCTGCTTTTTTTATCTCTTCTATAGTTGCGTTTTCCATAAGTTGATATACCATTGTAGCAATTATTTCTACATGGGCCATTTCTTCTGTTCAGTTGACTTAAATGCAAAGTTGCCAAAATCTCTTCGTGTAAGACTTGAGCCTATAGGAACAACTTTAATT
>NZ_JBJIAB010000046.1:0-41513 GCF_045310795.1 Candidatus Clostridium helianthi | reverse complement strand
AGCATTGAACCATGTCCTGCTGATAATACAAATCTATCTCTGTTATCCCATTCAGGGTTCTTTCCATTATGATTCATATTTGCCCATAATGTATAAGCCATTGTAGCTGATCCAAGTGGTAACCCTGGATGTCCTGATTTTGATTTTTCAATAGCATCTGCTGATAATACTCTTATTGCATTAATAGATAATTTATCTAATTCTCTACTCATCTTTATCCTCATTTCATAGACATATTTTTTTATAAGTTCTTAGTTGTGCTAATTAAGTCCCATGCTGCGCTTCGAATTCATTTCAAAACGGACTATTTTCCAAACGCTGCTGCCCAGTCTGCTTTGAATCTTTCTAATCCTTGATCTGTTAATGGGTGTTTTAACATTTGCATTACTAAGCTATAAGGCACTGTTGATATATCTGCGCCTGCTTTTGCTGCTTCTATTACATGAATTGGATTTCTTACGCTTGCTGCTATTATTTCTGTTTCTATTCCATGTACTGCAAATATTTCTGCTATATCTCTAACTAAATCCATACCTATCATTGAGATGTCATCTACTCTTCCAAGGAATGGGCTTACATATGTTGCTCCTGCATTTGCTGCAAGTAATGCTTGTGTTGCTGAGAATATTAATGTTACATTTGTTTTAATTCCTTCACTAGCTAATACTTTAGTTGCCTTTAAGCCTTCAGCTGTCATTGGAATCTTTACTATCATATTCTTATGAATTGCTGCAATTTCTCTTCCTTCTTTTATCATTCCTTCAGCATCTTCACTTACAACTTCTCCACTTATTGGACCATCAACTATTTCTGTTATTTCTTTAATAACTTCATTGAAGTCTCTTCCTTCTTTTGCTATTAATGATGGATTTGTTGTTACACCACATATTACTCCCATTTCATTTGCTTCTTTAATGTGTTCCACATTTGCTGTGTCTAAAAAAAATCTCATTTCCCTAACATCTCCTCTTTATATATTTTGTTTGTTATTTAGCAACAAACTATTATTTGCATATTTACCTTCCATTTAATATTTATGTTTCATAATATTAAATTTAGACATTTTCTTTTTTAACTTCAATTTTATACGTTACTTTTTAATTCATACTTATTAAGGAGAATTCACAAAGGAGTTCCAATTGCTGACTAAAAATTCTCCTTAAAAATATGTTGGTTTATACTATGATATCTTATTGTCCATAATATGCATTCGCACCATGTTTTCTAAGATAATGTTTATCTAAAAGGTGCTGTTTGACACCCTTTACATCTTTGTTTAAAGTCATTGTCTTATATGCCATTTCAGCAACTTTATCTAATACTACTGCATTGTAAACTGCTGAATTAGCATCTTTTCCCCAAGCGAAAGGACCATGGTTTTTAACTACAATAGCTGGAACTTCTAATGGATTTTTATCTCCAATAGTTTCAACTATTACATTTCCTGTTTCCTTTTCATATTCTCCACTAATTTCTTCATCTGTTAGATCGCGAGTACAAGGAATATCCCCATAAAAATAATCTGCATGTGTTGTCCCAAAAGCTGGTATACACATTCCTGCCTGAGCAAAAGTTGTTGCCCAATCTGAATGAGTATGAACAACGCCTCCAACACTCGGATAAGTCTTATACATAACTAAGTGAGTTGGAGTATCTGTTGATGGTTTATACTTTCCTTCTACAACATTTCCTTCTAAGTCCACAACTACCATATCTTCTGGTTTCATAGTATCATAATCAACACCACTTGGTTTTATAACTACTAATCCAGTTTCTCTATCGATTTCACTAACATTTCCCCAAGTGTAGATTACAAGACCTTTTCTTTGAAGTTCCATATTAGCTTCATAAACTTTTTCCTTTAATTTCTCTAACATTTAAACACCCCTATCTGCTTGTTGTATGTATGTACGTACAAGCGTACATAAAAAATAATATCTAATATATATATCATTAAAGTTTATCTTTGCTCCAGTAACTCAAAATCAAGTCATCTAAAGCAAAGATAAATTTTAAACTCTAGAACAAGAATCTCTAACAATAAGTTCAGCATTGTATGTGTATTGAGGCTTGTCTATTCTTCCCTCAATCATATCTATAATGCATTTGGCTGCTCTTATTCCCATTTCTTCTTTCGGATGCTTTATTGTTGTAAGTTTAACACCTGATGAAACTGCTAAACTAGAATCATCAAAACTTACTATTGATAAATCTTTTGGTATTTCTATATTTTCTTTTCTACAATTATCTATTACCTTCAAAGCAACCTTATCATTATAGCAAACAATTGCGGTTGGTTTTTCTTCAAGATTTAAAATCTTCTTTATAAACTGGTCTATATACATCTCTTGATTATCAGTTATATATTCTCCTACTATACTTTTGTTAAAACTCAAGTCATATTCGTTTAGGGCCTTTATGTAACCCCTTCTTCTTTTTTCACCTTGTAAATCATCCGCTTTAAATAATGCAGCTATATTTCTATGACCAAGTTCTAATAAATAATTAGTAAGCTTGTACCCTCCCTGTTCATCATCTACTACAATATATGCAGAATTTTCTTCATCACAATTAGCATTTATTGCAATATATTTTATATTGTTCTTTTCTAACTTTTTAATGCTATCATGATGCAGGTTATTTATTGTACTTTGTGCTGGTTCAACTATTAGTCCTGATATATCTTGGTTTATGATATCCTCAAAACATCTTCTTTCATTCTCAATGTCGTTGTTACTATTAAACAATAATAAATTATATCCCTTGCGTCTTAATTCTTCCTCTATACCTGATATAATTTTAGGAAAAATATAATCTGATATATATGTTGTAAGAACAGCAACATTTTTTTTAACTTCATTAGTCTTTTTGTTAGAGTAAAAGCTTCCTTTTCCTCTTTCTTTATATATCCAGCCTTCTTGTACTAAATAAGTAAGAGCTTGTCTTACTGTATGCCTACTTACATTGAATAAGTTGGCTATTTCATTTTCAGAAGGTAATTGGTCTCCTGCTGAAACCTTGTTTTCTTCTATTAGGCTGATATAGTAATTTTCAATTAATTCGTGCTTTGTTTCAGCTTCTTTCATCTTTATTCAACTACTTTCATCAAATAACTATGCAATAACTTTTTAAAATATAAATCGATTTCTTTGAAATTATATTCTAAAAAGTTGTACGCACTTGATGATTTGATTATATCTCTATTCCCTATATATATCAATAGTTTTTTCTAAAATTTATTTAAACACCAAGGTTAACCATACATCATCTACTTAAATAATTTTTATCGTAATCTCAAATATAAATTTCACTGCAAGGCTGTCTTTACCTAATTTAAACCATAATAATGTTTATCTGGAAAGTTAATATTTTTTATTTTTTTCATTTTACATCTTGTATGTACAACATTATTGTATTATAATAAGCTTGTACATACATCAAAAACTTGTTTGTACTCATGAAAAGGTATACTAAATTTAGATAAGCATTTTTATTTATCCAATAGCTAGCCCCCGTAGTCCTCCATCTTCTTAAGTGAGAGATAACGGCCGCAAGCTCCTGGACTAGGTGCCCCTTGAGGGTATAAATTCAACTAAATTAAAGGTGGGGCTAAAACTCCACTCGAAAAGTTTTAATTTATATATTAGGAGGAATGTTAAATGTTAAAAGTAAAAAATTATGAATTTTGGTTTGTTACAGGAAGTCAACCTCTATATGGTCCTGAAGTAATAGATCAAGTATCTGATAATTCAAAGATAATAGTAGAGGGATTAAATAAAAAAGATTTACCTTATAAAATAGTTTTTAAGACAGTTGCTACTGATTCTCCTTCAATTAGAAAAGTATGCAATGATGCTAATAACGATGAAAACTGTGCTGGTATAATTACTTGGATGCATACATTCTCACCAGCTAAAATGTGGATTCATGGTTTAACCGAACTAAGAAAACCATTACTTCATCTCCATACTCAATTTAATAAAGAAATTCCTTGGGGAACAATTGATATGGACTTCATGAACTTAAACCAAGCAGCTCATGGAGATAGAGAATTTGGATATATTGGAGCTAGACTTGACATAGCTCGTAAAATAGTAGTTGGTCATTGGACAGATGCTTCTGTTTCTGCTGATATAGCTAAATGGATGGCCCCTGCTGTTGCATTTACTGAAGGACGCAGCATTAAGGTTGCTCGTTTCGGAGACAACATGAGAGATGTTGCCGTTACTGATGGCGATAGAATTGAAGCTCAAATTAAATTTGGTTGGACAGTTGATTACTATGGAGTTGGTGACCTAGTTGAATCAATGGATAAAGTTACAGAAGATCAAATCGATGAGCTTATGGCTGAATACTCTAAATTATATGATATAGATCCTAAAGCTTCTATAGACTCTATTCGTGAACAAGCTAAAATTGAAATTGGTTTAAGAACTTTCTTAGATGCAAGAGGATATACAGCTTTCACAACTAACTTCCAAGCACTTCATGGGATGAAACAACTTCCAGGTCTTGCTGTTCAACATCTAATGGCTGAAGGTTATGGCTTTGGTGCCGAAGGAGATTGGAAGACTGCTGCACTTCTTAGAGCTATGAAAATCATGGCTGGTGGAAAAGGTACAGGCTTAATGGAAGATTACACTTATAACATGGATTCAGAAAATGGATTGATTCTTGGTGCACATATGCTTGAAATATGTCCAACACTTGCTGCAACTAAACCAGTTATTGAAGTGCACCCACTTGGAATTGGAGACAAAGAAGATCCAGCTCGTTTAGTATTTAAAGGTGCTTCTGGTCCAGCTGTTGCTGCTTCATTAATTGATATGGGTAACAGATTCCGTTTAATTGTTAATAGTGTTGATTGTGTTGAAGTAACTGAAGATATGCCTAACTTACCAGTAGCAAGCGTTCTTTGGAAACCACAACCATCATTAAAAGAAGGTGCTAAAGCATGGATTATGGCTGGTGGTGCTCACCATACTAGCTTCTCATTCTATGTTGACGAAGAACAATTATTAGATTGGGCTGATATGGTTGGAGTTGAATGTGTAGTAATTAATAATGACACTAAACTTTCAACATTCAAAAACGAACTAAAATTTTCTAGTGCCGCTTGGAAATTCTAATTAATAGTGCTATAAATCTTATTTATATAAAAGTGGTAAATATTGATTGATGATTTTAGAATATATTTCGTTAACCTTCCAGAAAGAAATAATAGACTCTCTACAATCCTAATATTTACCACTCCCCTTATTTGATAAAATATAAATAGGTAAAATCCGATATTCGGATTTTACCTATTTTCATTTTGATCTAATATTATTCCGTCTCAATTATTGGATGTCTAAGCTCAACAATTGTCCCCTCTCCAAGAATACTTCTGTAGACTAACCCATACTCACTTCCATGTATAAGCTTTATTCTTTCATTTACATTGAAAATTCCATAGCCAATCTGATTCTTATTTCCATCGTTATTATTAAGCATATTATTTATTTTATTTAATGTTTCTTCATCCATACCTTTTCCATTATCAGCTACAGTAAAACATAATAAATTATTTTCAATTTTTCCTGTAATTAAAATCTTCCCATTGCCACGCTTTTCTTTTATTCCATGATAAATTGCATTTTCAACAAGGGGCTGTAATATTAATTTTATTAACTTATAATCAAGTATTTCTTTATCAAATTGAATTTCGTAGTCAAGCTTGTCTTCATATCTTATTTTCTGAATAATTAAATAGCTCTGTACATGGCTTAATTCTTCTTTGACACTTATTATTTCTTTTCCTTTACTTAAGCTTATTCTAAGCAAGTTAGTAAAGGCTTCTATTATCTCCACTATATCTTCTTCATTATGTTCTTCTGCCATCCACCTTATCGTATCTAAAGTGTTATACATAAAATGCGGCTTGATTTGAGCCTGTAAAACATTCATTTCAGCCAGCCTTTTATTTTTTTCTTCAATTTGTACTAATTTTATAAGATTATTTATTTCTTTTACCATGGTATTAAAAGAGCCGCCAAGTTCCCCTATTTCATCATTATACTTAGCATTGAATGACACTGTTAGTTCTCCTTCTTGAGCCTTTCTCATTAACCTTTTTAATTTTTGAATTGGATTTACAATAGATCTTGTAAAAATTATAACTAAAATTTCAGCTATTATTAATGCCAAAATAGCTACTACAAAAGAATAATATCTTATATATTTAATAACTCGTAAGCTCTCACTTTCAGGAAATACCCCAATTGTTTCCCATCCCGTATATTTTGAATCAATCTTTGTCAATTGATAATTTTCTCCGTTAATATTTTTTATTATTATATCGTTGTTAATATTCTCTATCCATTCATTTTTAATTCTATATACTATATCATTAACAGGAGTATAAACAATCTCTTTGTTCATATCCATAATATAAATAAAGCCCGCGGTTCCTGGTCTTGAATTCTCAATAATGTTCTTGATGGCATCTAATTTTATATCAATAAGTATTACACCTTTTATTTGGTTAGTAGATGAATCCACAACAGCCTTCGACATGGAGAAGACTTCATCAGCAGAATAGCGAAAAATATTATCAATGTTCCTACCTATTGGTTTAGTAAATAGGTGTATAGTTTCAGGCTTATTATAAGCCTTTGTATACCATTCTTCATTATATAAAGGATCTCTTGATACCCTGTTCATTACATCACTTATATAACCACCATTAGTGTTTACTACCATTATTCCAGCTATTTCCGGATTGAATTTAACAAAGTTATAAATAGATTTATACGCTTCGTCTTCAATATCAGTATCTTCAGATTTATTATCATTAAGGAATTTTATTATTCTAGGGTCGATTGACATATAATTTATAATGTTTTCAGTATTATTAACATAAGATTCAATATTGCTATTTATTTGTTTTATTATTTGGTTAGTGTTTTCATTTTGTGAAAAGTTAATTGAATCCTTATATAATAAATTTCCCAAAGTAGTAATAGTAATAGTAACAATGAGGATTACTCCAAAAAAATAAAATATAAGTTTATCCCCTATGCTCTTATTCATAAAATATGTTTTTAAACTATTCACCCTATACCTCCAAAACATTTGTATAAATCATATCTATCATCCACAAATTAGCACATCTATATTTAAAATTTTATTATTAACTATACTTATAATTAACAAGCCTATATATTAAATTATAGCTCAAACTACCAATACTTGGCATACCTATTTATTTAGATGTGATATATTCGTGCAAAAATAAAATGAGCATTTGTGTTTTCTTATCTTAAAAGATTATACAAATGCTCATTTTATTATATTAATTCCATATTATATTATTTAGTTTCATTAAGAAGATGAAGCATTTTTTCGCTTTTCATCTCTAATTACAATAATTCTCTGCAATACAATAAATATGAACAATAACATTCCAACCGCTATCTTAGTCCACCATGAATTTAGTGTTCCATCAAACATTATAAGACTTTGAATAATTCCTGTAGTTAGCACACCAAATAATGGTCCAATTATATTTCCATATCCACCTGTTAATAATATACCTCCGATTACACATGCTGCTATGGCATCCATTTCCATTCCATTACAATGAAGCCCATAACCTGAAAGAGTATATATTGTAAACAATAAACCACCTAAAGATGAACAGAAACCCGAAAATGTATATACAAGTATTTTTGTTCTTTCCACTGGTAATCCCATTAATTTAGCTGAATTTTCATTTCCACCAATTGCATAAACGGTTCTTCCGAACCTTGTAAACTTCATCATATAAAATGCAGCAGCTACAACTATCAGGCTAACGATAACATTAATTGATATAAAAGCATCTGGTAATATTGATATTCTATATGATGAAATTTCTGTAAAAACTGGATTATCAATTATAATTGTATCAATGCTTATAATATAACTTGCTCCTCTTGCAAAGAACATTCCTGCAAGTGTAACTATCCAAGGATGTAGTTTAAACTTTTGAATCAAGATACCCTGAACTGTTCCAAAAATAATTCCAACAATAAGAACTATTAGCATTACTAAAAAAGGATTTACTCCTTTTTGCAATAAACTTGCTGTAATCATACTTACAAAGGCTATCATTGATCCAACTGAAAGATCTATTCCACCAGTTAATATTGCAACTGCTTCCCCAATTGCCACCACTATTAAATATGCATTATCAATGAACAAGTTAGTAAATACTTGTGCTGACAAAAAACTTTTATATAATACTGATCCTATTAGAAACAATCCTATAAATAATGCGATTGTAGCATAAATCGCAATATAATCTTTGTTTATTTTGAATGTGTTCCTCTTTCCTATTAGCTTATTCATGCTTTAATCACCTCTTTTTCTTTTAGATTGATTTTTGTATTTTTCTTTATCTTAAGAATTTTTCTAAATTCAGGAGATTGAATTATGCATACAACTATAACTACTATTGCTTTAACAACTAATGTAATTTCAGGTGCAACACCTAAGCTATAAATTGTTGTAGTTAATGTTTGTATGAACAATGCCCCTACAACTGTCCCTGAAAGATAAAACCGTCCTCCTGCCATAGACGTCCCACCTATAACTGTCGCAAGGATTGCATCCAATTCTAACCACAAACCAACATTATTAGCATCAGCACTTTTTATATTAGCGCATAAGATTATTCCTGCTATTCCTGCTAACATTCCACATATAACATAAAGTGAAAATACAACTTTCCTAGATTGAATTCCTGCGAATTTACATGAATTATTATTAACTCCTATAGACTCAATAAATAATCCTAGAGCAGTTCTCCTTATTAAAAAATACATAATTAACGCTACGGCAATAGCTATAAATATTGCTATAGGAAGTAACATATAGCCTATCCCTATAAATATAAAATCCTTATTAGTGAAAGTTAATATTTGTCCTCCTGTTATAAGCTGAGCAACTCCTCTACCAACTATATATAAAATTAATGTTCCAACCATTGGTTGTACTCCTATATACGAAACTAAAAATCCATTCCATATTCCGCATACAAGTCCACTAATTATTCCTATTGCTACTGCTAATGGAACTGAACCTCCATCAACTATGACAGTTGCAGAAAGAGCTGCACTTATTGCAATTATTGATCCTACTGAAATATCAATTCCTTGAGTTGCAATTACGAGAGTCATTCCTAAAGATATCAATATTAATGGGGCTGCACGATTTAGTATATCTATAGTATTTCCAAATAAATGCCCGTCTTTCATGCTTATGCTTAAGAAGCTTGGTGTCATTATAAAATTAAACAAAAGTAATATAATTAAACTTGTTAATGGCCAAAATATTTTAGCATTATAAATTTTAAGGAAAAAAGTTTGTTTCTTATTATTTTCCATATTATCTAGCACCTCCTGCTATAGTTTTCATGATATTAGATTCCTCTATTTCATTTCCAACTAGTTCTCCGATAATATTTCTATCTCTAAGGACAATAACTCTGTCACAACATTTAACTACTTCTGGTAGCTCTGACGAAATAAACAAAATTGTCACTCCTTGTTTAGCTAATGCTAATATTAATTCTGTTATTTCACCTTTTGCTCCTATATCAATTCCCCTTGTTGGTTCATCTAAAATTAATAATTGCGGTTCTGTTGCGAGCCATCTGGCTAATATTACCTTTTGTTGGTTACCACCACTTAAGTTACTTATTTTTTGCTCCATACTTGGGGTTTTGATTCTAAGTAAATCTATATACTTTTGTGAAATTTCTTGTTGTTTTTTCATCGGCAAATATTTAAATATTCCTCTATTAGCTTGCAATGCTAATATTATATTTTCTCTTATTGTTAGATCACCAACTATTCCTTCAACTTTTCTGTCCTCTGGGCAAAACCCCAAACCTTCCTCAATTGCTTTTTGAGGATAAATATATGAATAGTTCTTTCCATTTATAGTTATATTTCCACTAGTAGATTTATCTATCCCAAATATTGTTCGTGCACATTCGCTTCTACCAGACCCAAGAAGCCCTGCAAATCCAAGAATTTCACCCTTCTTGATTTCTATATTAAATGGATTTATAGTTCCAGACCTTCCAAAATTATTTGTTGATATTAAATTCTCTCTCTGTTCATCATTAACTACTTTCTTTGTTCTTGTACTTTTTTCTATCTCGCTATAGTCTTTACCAATCATTTTAGAAACTAATTCTATCCTAGAAAGTTTGTCTGCATCATATGTCCCAACTAACTCACCATTTCTAAGCACTGTAAGTTTGTCCGAAACCTCATATGCTTGATCTAAAAAGTGAGTAACAAATATTATTGACATACCTTCTTCTTTAAATTTTTTCATAATTTTAAATAATTGCTTTACTTCCTTATCATCTAAACTTGATGTTGGTTCATCTAAGATTAATATACCTTGAGATATATCTACAGCACGTGCAATTGCTACCATTTGCTGTACTGCAACCGAATAATTATTTAAGGCCTTCTTTACATCTATCTTTAAATTAAGTCTTTCTTCTAATAATTTCTCTGCATTTCTATTCATTTTCTTCCAATCTATACTTCCATTTTTCTTAGGTTCACGTCCAATATATATGTTTTCTGCAACTGATAGATTTGGACATAGATTTACTTCTTGATAAACAGTACTAATTCCATGACTCTGAGCTTCCTGAGTAGATGATATTTTTATTTCTTTTCCCCTCAATATAATTGTTCCTTCATCTATCTTATAAACACCTGTAAGAACCTTTATCAATGTCGATTTCCCAGCACCATTTTCTCCCATTAGCGTATGAATTTCACCTTTTCTTAGTGTAAAATCAACATTTGAAAGTGCTCTAACACCCGGAAAGAACTTGCTAATATTTTTCATCTCTAAAACTATATTAGAATCACTCACTTATATCACTCCTCTTGTTTTAACACAATTACAAACATGTACGTACTACATCTTTTTTAACATAAGAGCATGGATTGAATTCCAGCTCTTATGCATATTATCATTAATATTTTCTGTTTGGTAATTCTGCTCCAGCATCCTTTTGTAAGAATTGACTTTCTTTTGAGTTTATAGTTCTTTCAACTTCTTTACCATCTAATATGTTTTTAGCAACTTCAAGTAATTGAGGTCCAAGTAGCGGATTACATTCAACAGTTGCATTAGCTTTACCATCAACCATTGCTTGGAATATATCTTTAATACCATCAACTGAAACTATAAATATATCTTTTCCTGGTTTCTTTCCATATTCCTCTATAGCTTGAATAGCTCCCATTGCCATATCATCATTATGAGACCATAGTACATTTATTTTATCACCATCTGATTTTAGAAATGCTTCCATAACTTCTTTACCTTTTGCACGAGTAAAATCTCCAGTTTGTGATTTTATTATCTTATAATTAGGACAATCTTTTATTGCATCATTAAACCCTTGTTGTCTTCCAACCATTGCAGTAGATCCCACTGTTCCTTGAAGCTCTGCTATATTAAGTGTTGCGTCTTTACCGAATTGATCTATTAGTATTTGTGCAGCCTTTTTCCCCTCTGCAACCATGTCTGAACCTAAGAAACATTTATAAAGTGAATCATCTGAAACTGTAACTTTTCTATCAACAATTACTACTGGAATTTTTGCATCCTTAGCCTCTTTAAGTACTGTATCCCAGCCAGTTTCAACAACTGGATCTAAAGCAATTAAATCTACCTTTTGTGCAATAAATGATCTTATGGCTTTTATTTGATTTTCTTGTTTTTGTTGTCCATCAGAAAATTTCAAGTCAAAGTTAGGATCTAATGTTGGAATTGATTTTATAGAATCAGTTTCCGCTGTTCTCCAACCACTTTCTGCACCAACCTGTGCAAATCCAATTATTTTTTTACTAGATGAATTCGCCGCTGATGTCTTTGCTGCATCGCCTCCACCGGCTCCAGATCCACCGCAGCCTGAAAGCATGCCAATACACAATACAGCACTCGCCATTAATGCCATCATCTTTTTTAACTTCATAATTAATTCCCCCTATATTCATGATTTCGTTTTCATGAATTAATTATATATTTATACTTACAAATTGTATTTGCATTAATCAGCACTTTTGTATACTTTTACGGAATATGGAAATCCATATATTCAATTGCTTAAAATATCTTTAGTTATTTTATTGCACTTTAGCAATACTTTTTTAGGAATATCAGCTTTCTTGTTCAGTATTTTTATTGCATAATCTACTGCTTCTTTTCCTCCAGTCTTGCATGTAAATGTTCCTTGCAATATGCCATTTCTAACAAGGTCTATACCTCCTTGAGGTCCTTCTAATCCATCAACACCAATTATTTTAATATTTTTTGAATTAGTACTTACCGTAGCGTAATATGCTCCAAGTGCCATATAATCACTATGAGCAAAAATTATATTAACGTCCTTATCATCTTTCAATATTTCCTCTAATTTATCTTCTGTTTCATTCTTCTGCCAATTCCCTACAATGGTTCTATCTATAGCAATATTTTTATAATTACTAATCGCTTCTTTAAATCCATCAGTTATTTCTTTATCTGTACTTGAATCTAATATTCCTTGGACCTCTATAACATTAGCCTTGTTATTACCAGCTAAATTAGCAATTAACTCTCCTGCCTGCACTCCTATAGATCTTGTATCAGCCCCTATATATAAAGTATAATCGTATCCATCAACAGCTCTATCCAATAATATAACCGGTAAAGATTCATACGCTTTTCTTACAGTTGGTGTTAGTTCTTTGGAGTTATTAATTGAAACAATCAGTAAATCTGCGCCAAAGTTCATCAAATCTTCTATATCCTCTTTTTGCTTTTCAACATCTCCACCTGCATCCTTAAAAATTATTTTTATATTGCTATGTTTCTTGGCTTCTTCCTGTATTTCTTTATTCATACTTATTCTCCATGGTTCATATAGGTTTGCTTGAGACATACCGATTATAAATGTATCCTTTTTTTGAGAGTTTGTCCTATATAAATAGATTGCAAAAATCATTAGTCCACATATACAAACTATAATTATAGATAAATAAATAATTTTTCTTTTATTATTCACTCTATTTTCCCCTCTTATATTCCGTTGGTGAAACTCCAACTACTTTTTTAAAAGCTCTACAAAAATAATGTTGATTACTATAACCGACTAGTTCTGCCACATCATAAATTTTAACAGCTGGATCCTCCATGATATACATTGCTTTTTCTATTCTTATTTTAGTAAGGTAATCAATAAAGGATAATCCCGTTTCTTTTTTTAATAATTTACTTAAATATGAGGATGTTACTTCTAATTTATTTGATATATAATTTATACTTAACTCATTTGAATAATAGTTATCTTCTATATACTTGATTGCTAGTAAAACCATAGAACTGCACTTCTTTTTTTCATTAACGCTATTCATTATTTTCATGTATTCATCTTTTATCTTAAATACATCATTAAAAACACTTGCCTGCTCAATTAATACATTGCACTTTAAATATTTATATATCTCCTTCTGTATTTTTTTTGCAATAGAAATCCACCACCCCATATCATTTATCTTACTTACTAATATTATATTTTTCTTATCATCATTAAAAATATACTTTAACTCTAAATCTTTAAATCCATCATTTAAAATATTAGCTATTGCAAACTCTAATAATTCAACACTCCAATTCCTTACACTTACTTCAACATTAAGTTTTTCTACAATCTTTATAACCATAATTCCAATATTTCTTCCAAACTCGATATCAAAAAAACTCATCTCCTTTAAAACTTGTTCATCACTTAATTTATTGTTAAACCATTCACTAAAAAAAGTTTTTTGTAATACTTCCTTATTTTCAGCTAATTGTCTTTTTACCCATTCTAAGTAATTGTTTTCTTTTCCCTTTTCAATAAGTTTATTGGTTGCTTTAATTATTATCTCCTCTATGTTCTTTTTACTCACAGGTTTTAAAATATAATCGAAAACATTATACTGTAATGCTTTTTGAGCATATGAAAAATCATCATATCCACTTATTATAATAACAATTCCATTATTACCAATCTCTTTTAGCTTCTGTAATAGGTCTAAACCGTTTAAGAATGGCATATTTATATCCAATAATATAATATCTGGTCTGTTTTCTTTAATAATTTCTAATGCAATTTCTCCATCCTCTGCTTGCCCTACTATCTCAATACCTAACTCACTCCAATTTAAAATATTCTCAATACCCCTTCTAATTTTAGGCTCGTCATCAGCGATAACTAGTTTCCACATAACTCCTCCATTTATAATATATATTACAATAATAAATTTATATTTAATATTCTCGAGCTAAGGCTGAATTAATATTAAAATATAGAAAATTAATTGCAAGATATATTTTTTATTTTGTTACTATAATAATTTTTATTGTTTTAATACTCCATTAATGTAATTATTAAGCATATATTTATATTATTTTAATATATTTCCAAAATAATTTCTAGAAATAATTGTATGTACAATTTTAATGTAATATAATATACTTGTACATACATGAAACCGATATCTTTAATTATGTAAATGTATACTAAAAAATATGTAGTAATTTATTAAATACGGAGGTGTTATCATGGCAATAGAAAAAAATGTTTTCGGAACAATGCCTGATGGAAAAGATGTTTATATTTATACTTTAACAAACTCTAACAAAATGAAAGTTGAGATTTCTACTTACGGTGGTACAATAGTTTCATCTTTAGTTCCGAATAAGGATGGTAAATTAATTGATGTAATGCTAGGATATGATAATTTAGATGGTTATTTAAAAGGAGATAAATTTTTCGGTGCCTTAATAGGACGTTTTGGAAATAGAATTCAATATGGAAAGTTCATCCTTAATGATCAAGAATACACTTTAGCTCAAAATGATGGGGAAAATCATTTACACGGCGGCTTAAAAGGCTTTGACAAAGTGGTATGGGATTCAAAAATAGTTGAAGATTCTCCTAATACATTAGAGCTTTCTTATTTTAGCCCAGACGGTGAAGAGGGATATCCTGGTAACCTTAATGTTAAAGTTACTTATATCCTTACTGAAGATAATGCTCTAGAGATAAATTATATTGCAACTTCTGATAAAGATACAGTCGTAAATCTTACAAATCATGCTTATTTTAATTTATCTGGTCATTCATCTGGTGACGTTCTTAATCAAAAATTGATGATAAACGCAGATAAGTTTACAGTAAACGATAAATATTCAATTCCTACAGGCGAAATAAAAGAGGTAGCCGGAACTCCTATGGACTTTAGATCATTAACTCCTATCGGCAAAAATATAACTAGTGATTATGAACAAATTGATTTTGGAAAAGGATACGATCATAACTGGGTATTAAATACCGATGGATGTGATAGCTCAAAAGCTGCTCAAGCTGTTGATGAAAATTCTGGAATAGTATTGGATGTTTATACAACCACTCCTGGAATTCAATTTTACAGCGGGAACTTTCTTGATGGTTCAGATGTAGGTAAAAATAAATCTGTTTATAATCGTAGAAATGGATTTTGTTTAGAAACTCAATATTTTCCTAACTCTATAAACTGTAGTAAATTTAAATCTCCAATACTTAGAGCTGGAGAAGTATATAAAGATAAAACCATTTATAAATTCTCTACATTATAAATTTTAAATTTCTTATTATTCATATATAGATAACCTAGCTAAGACCTGAACTTATGCATATAGCTCGCCGAAATGAATAATATACTTTTGTTCCAGTTTCTAGGTAATTCTGATGGGTGATTCTAAGTCTATAAAGTTGCACCCAAAGTGCTAGCCTCAAAGAACAAGCGCTCACAGAGAAAGTTCGAAGAGCGAAATGTGAAATTTCGATTCTCACTTTTTGAACTAGCACATTTGGAACAACTTATAGCCAAAGAATCACATCCATCAAAATTACCAATGAAACATTCCACAAAAGTATATTACCCATTTCTAGTTGGGATATATTTCATAGTATAAATCTAACTTATAATTGGCTTATCTATATAGATATCCAAATTTAAAACTAGATTTGTGTAGTAACTTACCGAAATCATAAATATTTTGTTCCGAAAAGCTATGAAAATATCGCTGAAAGTTCTAAGCAGCAGGTTGTATCCAATTTAGCATGCTCCAACTTTCAGTTTGACAAGCTAAATTGGAACAACCTACAGCTAAGACCCTTTAACAGCTCATTTTCAAATGTTTTCTTCATATTATGACCCTTGTGGTTACAAATATATTTATGATTTCTAGTGAAGATATGAACTTAAAGTTTTAGCAACTTTTTAAATACATTAATCTAATAAGTCGAATTTTTAAAATCTATATATGTTTCAATAATAAACTTACATTTAAAATTCTAATAAGATAAGTTATCAATTAAAATAATAATCTAGAAATTAAATTGCGACATATGTAATTTACTGCTAAAAAAGTGCTTAGCTAAAAAATATCCATAGTGGATAATTATGTTTTATGGTTTAATCGTTAAACAAGAACCCACATAAAATATAACCACTATGGATTATACAAATAATATAAAGAGAACTAAATAAAAAATAAACACTTTATTTTCCATGGTTGTATGCTCATCCAACTTTGTCTTAAATATTGCTTTCTGACCTAAGTCGCCTAATAAATACTATTCTAAATGAAATACGTTACCATACAATCATTGAAATAAATTAATGAAAATCCCTGTCTACAATGGCGACGCTATCTATTTATAAAGTTGATAGTATAAAAAAACATGCTCAGTCCTAAAATTAACATTTCTTATTAAAGTATATTAACCTCAAAAGATATTCATCACGCTGAGTATACTCAATACGATAAAGTTGCTTGAATTTATGCATTACTAAATTTATTTTAAAATACAACTTTTAGAATGTTTTTTGTAATCTATGCAAATACATTTCAATATTTATACATATTTTAAAATTAATGCTTATTATAACTTTATACTTAGACTTATTAAATACCTTACGCTTATATTTTTAATGTCATTTTTGTTAAAGGAGAATTTATATGTATAATAAATTAAAAAAAGTTATTAGTAACTATCCTATTAATACAAAATTTAAAATAACTTTTTCAGCAATTTTAGGACTTACTTCTTTTCTTATGGCAGTCGTGATATGCATAATATTGTTTATTTCATCACAAACAAATTCACTATATAATGGACCGTACAAAGTTTCTGAAACTATTTCTAATATTAGAGTAAACTTGCAAACAATAAAAATGGACATGTTTAGATCAATCACAGAAACAGATACAGGAATAAAGAACTTTTATCTAGAGCAAGCTGATACAGAATCCATAGCTCTTGCAAAAAATATAGAAATTTTAAAAGAAATACATAAGGGAGATCCATCATTATTAAATGAATTTTTATCAAATGTAAAGGATTTAGATGATAAGAGAGAAAAATTAAGTGACTTACTAAAATCAAAAACCAATCAGGCTGTAATGAAAGTCAGCCAAGATGCTTACTCTTCACAAATTAAAGAGTCTGAAGAATGTATACTTAAGCTTTTTAAGTCGTCCCAAGAAGATGCTAATTCTTTTGTTACTAATTCAAATACTTATAGAAATATATCTCTAATTTCTATTACGTTTATTATGATAATATTAATTGTAATATCATTATTATTAATTAGAGTATTGAACGATGTATTACTTGAAGGTATTAATCATATTAAGGATATTGCCAAAAACTTAGCTCGTGGAAATCTTAAAATAAATACTGAATATAATGCAAAAGATGAAATGGGTGAAATGTCTCGCGATTTATCTAATTCCATCGGGATGTTACTTTCTTATATTAATGACATAACAAGCACTTTGGAAAGATTAGCAGATGGAGACTTAAATATACATTTAGATAATTCAATAGAATATATAGGCGATTTTAATCCTATACAAAAGTCAATAAAAAATATTATTGATTCTTTAAATATTATATTTCAGAATATGGATCAATCAATCTCATCAATTTCTAATGGTTCTGATCAATTATCTTCAACCACCCAAATACTCTCTGAAGGTTCTATTAACCAGGCTGGCGCTGTTGAAGAGCTATTTACTAGTTTTAAGAAAATACTGCAAAAGGTTAATAATACTACTAACAATGCAGATAAAGCTAAAAGTTTTTCCATTAATGTAAAACATATTGTAGAAGAAGGAAACGAAAAGATGCAAATATTGATGGAATCTATGAAAGAAATAACTATCTGCTCAAAACAAATTGCTGAGATTATAAAAGCAATAGAAGAAATTGCTTCTCAAACTAATCTTTTAGCATTAAACGCTGCTATTGAAGCAGCTAGAGCCGGTGAAGCTGGAAAAGGTTTTGCTGTAGTTGCAGACGAAGTCAGAAATCTTGCTGAACAATCTGCTGAAGCAGTAAACAATACTTCTAAGATTATAAAGAATTCATTACATGTAGTAGCTAATGGAGAAAAGCTGGCTACAGAGACTGCTGCTGCACTAGATATAATAGTTAAAAATGTCGATGATACTACTAATTTAGTGAAAGAAATAGCTGTAGCCTCTGAAGACCAAACTGAAGCTATAACCGAAATGACTAGTAAGGTTGATCAAATTTCTCAAGTAGTTCAAACTAATTCTGCAACAGCAGAAGAACTAGCAGCATCTACACAAGAGCTAGCTTCTCAATCTCAGATAATAAAAACTGAAATATTAAAATATACACTAAAAAATAAATAACAACTTTTGATCTTTTAAATCTCAATATTTATTTGAAGTCAAAGAATTAGAATGTAAAAATTCTTTGACTTCAATATAAAAAGCTATATTATATCTCTTCCATTGGCATAACGCCATGATAAAACTGCTTTATTTAAACGTTAAAGCGCAATCATATAATTTCTTTTTATTTCTGTTCTTCTAAAACTCTATATATTGCTTTTGCTACCCCTAAATTGTCATTTGTATCAGTTATATATTTTGCTATTTCTTTTATTTCAGGAATAGCATTTCCCATAGCAACTGATTCTTTGAATTCTGTAAACATAGAATAATCGTTAAAACTATCTCCTAGTACCAAAACTTCATCTCTTTCAAATCCCATTTTTTCAGCTACTTTTGCAAGTATAATACCCTTTTGAGCAGTTATATCTGTAATCTCTATATTATCCCTGAATGAAGATGAAACGGCAATTCCTTTCAATTCTCCAATAACTTTTTTCATTTTATTTATAAGCTCTATATCTTTATGGAAAGCTACAAACTTTCTAATTTCTATACCACTGCTTAAAAATTTATCCAAATCAGAAATGTAATTAAGTTGAACAAAATATGGTTGAACTTTGGCAAGTTCCAAGGCTTCTTCTGGAGTGAACTCGGGATTAAAGGATAACGTTCTATATGCCATTTCCTTTAAAGCTTCCTCTTTAGTGTCTGTAGTATATATTCCTTTATTAGTAAATATTCTTGCAGATACTTTTTCTCTTTGAAGTATATTTATAATTTTAGTTGCAGTTTCTAGTTCTATATTTATCTCTTCTAGAATATTTCCATCCTCATCTCTATACTCTGCTCCATTCATAAGTACACATTGACATCTTATATTATTTTCCATCAAAAGAGGTTTAACAGTATCATATTCCCTTCCTGTTGAAATTGCAAATATAATTCCTGCCTTCTCAGCGCTCTTAATAGCAGATACGGTCTCTTTATCTATTTTATGTTTTGTATTCAACAGTGTCCCATCCATATCTGATGCAATAAGTTTTATCATTTGGGATCATCTCCTCGCTATTTTATTAAATTTCTCATACCTTAATATTATAACAAAGTTTATTCAATTGTAAAAATAAGCAACATGATTTCACTTTTATCAATATCTACTTAAAAATAGGTTTTATTGATTCCTAACTTTTATTTGGCATCTTTTCTATTTATCAAACTTATAACAAAAAGCCTACCCTTTATATAATACAAAGTGCAAGCTTTTTTATTCACACAAAATAATTGAAATTATTAACTATATAAATTGCTAATTCATACAAAGAAATATGATCTCTATATTAATTTAAGCTTATTTAAATACTTGATTTATTACAATTTTAAATATATGTTTTATATAATAAATCTACTTTTAAAGCCCCATCAAGCCAAGTATTCAATTAAGATAATAATATAGACACTTATTTGCAACATCTATATAAATTTACTAGTAAAACATATAACATTAAATTATTTAGTTAATACTGGTCAAGCTTATCAATTTCATATTTTTATAGTTAAATTTCTCTACAGAAATATCAAATACTATTCCACTACTTAAAAATATAGTATTATTTAAAACTAAAGCTGGGTCATCTTTTTCCAAGTTCAAAAAACTTGCTTCTTCTTCAGTTAATTTTTCAGAAGTTATTATCCTATCCGCAAATCCTATTTTTAATTTTAAGTCATTTGTAATGTAATCAAATATAGACTTACTACATATTTCTTCATTCAAATAAGGAATAATATCTTTATTATAGTAAGATTCCTCTATTTCAATTGGATCTCCATTTAAATATCTTACTCTTTTAACATAATATATCTTTGTGCCAATATCACATTTCATTCTATCTGATAATTTTTCATCTGCATTAATTAACGAAAATTCAGCAACCTTACTTTCAAACTTTTCCTTAGAATATTGTTTTGATAAACCATTTATATCTCTTATTTGAGCGCAGCCATTTTTTGCAAACTCCCTTAAAAATATCCCACTGCCTTGTACTCTATAAACATAACCTTTACTCACTAATATTTCTATAGCTTTTCTTATAGTATTTTTACTAACATTAAATTTTTTTATCAGTTCCTCTTCTGTAGGAAGTTTTTTACTCAAACTATATTTATCTTCCAACATTTCTTTTTCTAAAATATTAACAACCATTTCATACTTTGTTTGCATCTCTGTAATTCCTCGCTTTATTTTAAATAAGTATTTTTACTAATATCTTCTTCTAATTCGTAAAACGTTAATCCTAATCTATAAAATTTCTAAAAACAATAAAAACTGTTATATCAAATATTAAACCCAATATTTCCTTTTTCATTTTCACTCGAAATATTGGGTTTAATACTTGATAATTCCCTTTAATGAATATCATTATCACATAAATTCACTTTTCTCTTCTTAATAATTTATTTATATATTACATCTTTTACTTCTTAGTATTTAAACTTTATATCTATTGAT
Organism: Candidatus Clostridium helianthi; assembly: GCF_045310795.1. Taxonomy (NCBI): domain Bacteria; kingdom Bacillati; phylum Bacillota; class Clostridia; order Eubacteriales; family Clostridiaceae; genus Clostridium; species Candidatus Clostridium helianthi. The sequence continues at coordinate 20,224 of NZ_JBJIAB010000046.1, read as the reverse complement.
TCCTCCACCTCGCAGGATAATTTAACTATTCTTATAATTCGTTGGCATGATTTATTATATAATATAAGGCACCCTTTGTAAAGGTTTAAACAACTTGTTTTAAGCGCACAAAATAATAATTCAAATAGTATATAAGTTGAATAATAATCTTATATTAATACTAATTATATACGCTTAGCCGTTAATAATATAGATAAATCTTTAACTCAACTTATATAGAACTGCTAATTATTTTGTATAATCAGCAGTTCCTACTCAACTTATGTACTATGTATATTTATATTAACAATATACTATTCAAAATATTAATTTGAAAAAGTCTGAGTTCCCATATATTTATCATTACCACTAATTACACCTATACCAACCTTAGTGTAAGAAGGATTCATCATATTTGCCTTATGCCCCGGCGAATTCCACCACTGATTGAATAATTCAACTGGTTCATAATTATTATATGCTATGTTTTCTCCCGTTGTAGTATATTCATAATTAATTGCTTTCAGCCAGCTTGTCCAATTATTGCCCTCTGGAGTAGTATGGTCAAAATAATTGTATTGTATCATATGATTGCTTTTATATCTAGCTATTTGAACCAATTCATTATCTATGACTAATGGGTTTAAACCTGCCTCAGTTCTTTTTTCATTCATTAACTCAAAAATTTTATTTTCTGCCATTGCTTGTATACTTATAGAATAGCTTTTTGGTAATTGAGGAAGTCCATTTATATCAACAGTATCATTATCTGCTGAATTATAGGCATTAGCTTGTCCGCTATATCCCGAATTACTAAAAAGTTGGCTTGAGCCATTTGATGATTCTATTAATTTGCCTGATTCATCTAAGTAATAAATCTTCCCCGCAATATTTTGAATACCTGTTTGCATTGCTCCATTGCTATTCATATAATACCACTTATTATTATCCTGGATCCAACCTATTTGCATCTCTCCACTATTGTTAAAATAATACCAGATTCCATTGATATTATTCCAACCTTCTTGCATTACTCCTGAATTATTTAAGTAATACCAGTTTCCTTTGTCATAAGTCCAATCTGTTTTCATTCTTCCGCTTTCATTAAAATAATACCATTCATTTGAAATATTCTTCCATCCTTTAGCTACCTTGTTTCCTTCTTTATAGCTCCATGTTCTATCATCATTCTGAGTCCATTCCGCAGATGCTTTTAACGGTGATAGTGTAGCAATTGTTGCAGCCACAATAACTGCACTTGTCATTTTTGTAAAAAAAGTTTTCTTCATTAGTTTTCCTCTTTTCTTTTGTTATTCTGTTATCTTACATATCGTTAGTATAACTCCTTATAAAATCGTTTTCAGAACCACATATAAAAGTTTTTCCATATAATTATTCTACCATAAATTCGACATTTTTCAACCCATTTTATTCTAAAATATTTTATAATAGCTAAACAGACTATATAATTGTCTTTTTTCCTTCTGATTTATTGTTAATTTATTATAAAATAGTTATATTCATATATATATTTTATTTAAGTACTTATGTCTTTAAAAATTCAAATGCAAATTTATTGTTGCATTATATATAATAAGAAACTTACGTTAACACAATTTTTTAATTAAGTTAATTTTCATGTAAATATAACAATTAATCATTTTAACACCTGATTAATAAACTCATATATTGAAAATAGATAATATTTTAGGGGAGTTATAATGTATAAAAAAGGTGATTTCCATATCCACTCAACTTTCTCAGATGGAAAGTGTACCCCAAGGGAAATTGTCATTCTTTCTAAAAAAAGAGAAGTGGATATTATTTCTATAACAGATCATAATAGCACATCTGGTTTAGATGAAGCTATCATAGCTGGTGAAGATCTTGGTGTAAGAGTTATTCCTGGCGTTGAACTTTCAACTAAATACAATTCTTCCAGAGTTCATATTTTAGGTTATTTTAAAGATGATAGCTATAAAAACGAACTTTTAATTGAAATATTAAAAAATGTAAAAAGTCATAAGGTTTCCAATATAAAAAAATTATTAGGAAAAAAACTAGACTTTTGTAATACTAAAGATAAACTTTCCGTAGAAGCCGGCATAAAAATTCTAAAGTTTTTTGGAGCTACAGTAGTTTTAGCACATCCTGTACTTTTGAGAAGATCTGATTTTGAAAAAATTATAGAAATGGACTTTGATGGACTTGAAGCTAAATACTTCAGTAATACAGAAAATGATACTGAATACTTCTTAAAAGTAGCCAGTGATAGAAACTTACTTTACACAGCCGGGTCAGATTTCCACAGTTGCAAAGAATTTTATAGAATTCATGGGATAATAGGTGACGTTTATCTAAATGAATCTGAAATATATAATTTTTTGGTACGTGGTAAGTTGCCATACTTGTAAATACTTTACTAGAATTATTTAATATTAAAAATTAGATATATGTTTAATTGAATTATTACTATACTACATATATCTAATTTCCTACTTCATAAACTATATTTCTTCTAGCTTTTTTCTTCTTTTATATATTTTGTTAGCTACCAAGCATACTGTCACAGTAGTTCCCAAAACACATATAGCAGTTGGAGCCACTGCTATAAATCCAGCCAAAAGCAACCCTTTTCCTGAAACCTTAATATCAACACTTCTATCTTTAGACTTAATATTTACATTAATACTTCCTGCCTCTTTATCTGCCTTACTAACTTTGTTAAAAGATCCATTCATTATCTCTTTTTTAAAATCTAACATTCAATCACCCCTCATATAATTTGCAATTTATATTTCTGCTTTATTTATATCATATTAATTTAAATCTATTATATACAAAAAACTTCCAGCCTCAAATAAAATTTTAAACAAAAAAAAATTGTAACTATATTATAGAAAAAATCTATACATAGTTACAATCCTAATTATAAAGTTCATTAACTATTTTATTCCAATTGTTGAGCATGCATTCAGCTATTTTAGAATCATACATTATTCCTTTATTCTTCTTTATTTCATCTTTGCATAACTCATCACTTATGGATTTTCTATACGGCCTATCACTTTTCATTGCATCTATAGAATCACAAACTGCTAATACCCTTGATGCAAACGGTATTTCTTCTTCCTTTAATCCTTTAGGATATCCTTTTCCATCCCATCTCTCGTGATGATATAAGACTATCCTAGAAATATATTCAAACGTACTTGTTTTACTTAGTATATTATATCCAATATACGGATGATTCTTCATTAATTCCCATTCATCTACTTCCAGACTATCTGGTTTATTTAGAATGTTATCAGGTACTCCAATTTTACCAATATCATGCAGATCTCCTGCTATATGTATTAATTCGAGCTCTTCCGTTGTCATTCCCAAGACTTCTCCTAATTTATATGCCATATCTGCTACTCTAGTCGAATGACCATATGTATAAAAGTCTTTTGCTTCCAAGGTTGCAACCATACTTCTTACAACACCATGATACATATCATCATTATATTGATCCAATATTTCTCACCGCCTTACTAATTTTGCTATACTTACTAAATATAATATCATAAAATCTACTGTGTTTGAATATAATTATTTAATTCAATTAAGATAATTAAAATACTTTTCAAATATTTATAGAAACTTGGCGATTAAATTACAATATAGAATTCATTATTAGGATCATATTCTTGTGTAATTTCGCCCCAATTTTCAATGGTGCAATTTACTATTTCAGGATCATACATTATACCCTTATTTTTAATTATTTCATTCTTACATTCTTCATCGCTTATTAATTTTCTATAAGGTCTATTACTTTTCATAGCATCAATAGAATCACAAATTGCTATTATTCTAGATCCTAATGGTATCTCTTTCTTACATAATCCATTTGGATATCCTCTTCCATCCCATCTTTCATGATGATGTAGTACTATTTTTGAAATATTATCCAAGCTTTTTACTTTGCTTAATATTTTATACCCTATCTCTGGATGCTTCTTCATAATCTCCCACTCTTGTAGATCAAGTTTGCCTCTCTTATTTAGAACACTGTCAGGAACCCCAATCTTACCTATATCATGCAAATGACCTGCAATGTGCAAAATCTCTAACTCTTCACTCTGTATCCCTAAATATATACCAAGCTTATTTGCCATATTTCCAACTCTAGTAGAGTGTCCAGCGGTGTAAATATCTTTTGCATCCAATGCTGCAACCATACTTTCTATTATATCGTGGTAAACTTCACTACTAAATAACATACTCATAATCATACCTCCCTAAATCAAATTAAAACACATTTATATTATATTAAACTCTAAATCATATTTAATTTACTTAAATTATCTCTCATTGAAAATTATTATCAATTATATTATATCCTATTTTACTTATTAATCAATATTTAACTTTTATCATAACTTTATGATAAATATGAATATAATCACTATATATCCTATTAAATTCTTACTTTTATCACTGCTATTTTTTAAGAACAAAAGTGTATAAAAATAAGGGGAGTTAAATTAACTTCCCTTATCTTTTAAATAACACTATTTAATTACTTTCTAAACATTCTTATAATAAATTTTATAACTTCATTTACTACTATAACCATAAAGGCTAACCCTAAAACTTTACTCCACATTATCACCGATAAAGCAACTGAACTAAAGAAAGTAGTAAATACTTGAGTAAATATTATTTGAGCTAATCCAGTTATAAATATTACTTGAATAGCTATCTTATTCTTAAAAAAGTTAGGAAATATGCTTTCTGCCCCAAATTCTCTGCAGTTAAATGCATTAAATAGTGCACTAAATGCAAATAATCCAAATAAAACAGTTTCCATCTCACTTGCAAATCCGTTTTTTTCTGTAGATGCTCCTAAGATATTGTACTTCATCTGTATAAGTAAAATTGATGTAACATATATTGCATTTAATATTATTGAAGTAATCATACCTTTTGTAATTATACTTGAATTTCTATTTACAGGTTTTCTATTAAAAACATTCTTTCTAATTGGTTCTAACCCTAGAACTAGTGCTGGGGGGCCATCCATTATTATGTTAATCCACAATAATTGAATCGTAGTAAATGGCATTTCAAAATTTAATATTTGCGAAATTATTGCAACTAAAAATGCTATTATGTTTACAGTAATCTGAAATTGTATGAATCTTTGAAAATTTTCATACACGCCTCTTCCCCACTTTATTCCATCAATGATAGTAGTAAAATTATCATCTGTTAATATTATATCTGCAGCATTTTTAGAAACTTCTGATCCTGAAATACCCATAGCTATTCCAACGTCTGCCTTTGTTAATGCTGGCGCATCATTTATACCATCACCAGTTACTCCAACTACTTCCCCATTGCTTTGAAGAGCTTCAACAATTCTCATTTTTGTCTCCGGCTTACTTCTAGCTACAATAGCTATATTTTCAATCTCATTTCTTAATTCTTTATCATTTAAAGTATCAATATATGTAGCTTCTACTGCTTTTTTCCCACCTTTAAGCATTCCAAGCTCATTTCCTATTGCTATGGCTGTATTTATATTATCCCCAGTCAGCATCTTAGTTTCAATACCAGCTCTTTTAGCTGCTTCTATAGCTTTAGCTACATCTTCCCTTAGTGGATCCCTTATGGCAACAAAACCACTGAATATTAGTCCGTTGTTTCCATCTAATAGTTTAGGTTTTAAAATACTTATCTCACTTGTAATTGCAGCCTCTGCTTCTACATCTTCAATAATCCTAAATCCAAACCCTAGAATTCTCATAGATTTAGCCTGTAGTTTCTGTATTTCTTTTATTATTTCATTTTTTCTCTCTTGTGTAAGATCTATAAATTTATTATTTATAACTTCATTAGTAGAATTTGATAACAGTATTTCAGGCGCTCCTTTTACGAGTACTACATTCATTCCTTTAATCTTCATAACAGTAGCCATGAATTTATTTTCAGAGTTAAATGGTATTTGATGAATCACTTCACTTTCTTTTCTTTCCTGTTTATAATCATATTCCTCTAGATATGAAAGTAGTGCACATTCTGTTGAATTACCTAAGTAATTTAACTTATCTCCCTCAAAACTTATATCTGCCGTTGAGTTTACAAGGCAATTCTTCACAAAATAATCATCTATATCATTTTTATCATCAAAGAACTTTCCATTTAAATAAAGATTCTCTACAGTCATCCTATTCTCAGTTAAAGTACCTGTTTTATCTGAACAAATAACACTAACAGAGCCTATAGTTTCACAAGCTTCTTTTTTTGTTACTAACGCATTAATCTTAGCCATCTTTTGCATTGTTATTGCTAGCGTCATATTAATCATAGTTGGCAACCCTTCTGGCACCGCTGCGACTATTAAAGCAATACATACAACAAAAGCTGTTTTAATAGGATCTATAGAATTTAAAAACGATATTACTCCTGATGTATTTATATTCAAATCACCAGATAGAATCATTTTGGTAACCATAAATATAAATAGTAAACCTGCTATAACGCTTGATATTTTAGTGATTGTCTTACCCAAATCCCCCAATTTTCTTTGAAGAGGTGTTTCTTCTTCATCTATTTGAAGAGTTTGAGCTATTTTACCCATTTCAGTATTATCACCAGTTGAAGTTACAACCATTGTCGCTCTACCATAAGCAATTAGAGTTCCGCCAAATCCCATATTAATTTGCTTTGCTGGAATTGGATCCCGTATTTCTTTATTTTCTTTTACTTGTATTTCCTCCATATTAATAATTACTTGAGCATTTTTTGTAACATCTTCTGATTCACCAGTCAACATATCTTCCCTAACCTTTAAATCTATTGTCTCAATAAATCTTCCGTCTGCTGGTATCATGTCTCCTGTTTCAAGATATATGATATCTCCTGGAACTAAGTCATTTTTTCCTACTTGAGTTACTTTGCCGTTTCTCAACACCTTTACAACAATATCTTCTGTCATTTTGGCCAAAGCTTCTGCTGCCTTTTTTGATTTTCCTTCTGTAATTATTCCAATAGTTATTCCAATTGCAACAGCACATACTATTCCAACTGAATCATAATATTCTCCAATAATTGCACTAACTAAAGCCGCTATCAAAAGAATAAGCATCATGGGTTCCAGTAACGCATTTTTTATTTCTTCAAATATATTTCCTTCTTTTTTATGAGTAAATTCGTTTTTCCCATACTTCTCAGCTCTTTCTCTTATGGATGAATCATTTAGACCAGCCTCTAAATTGACATCTAGCTCTTTTAAAACTGATTCTATATCTTTATTAAAATATTTCATTAACTAAACTCCTCTTATTAACATATAGCCCTTCAAATATGATTCTAAAATCTTTCAATATATTTTAACATAAAACATAATCAATATTAAGTTAACTTATAATATCGACTTGACTACTAGTTTATATTATTCATTATAACCCATTTTACCACAGCAGTATCAATTTTTAGATACTTTTGTTAATTAGCTTCTTTTTGCGCAAACATTCTTATTATATTTAATAACTCTCCCCCATAAGCTTCAATTTTTTTTGTTCCAACTCCTCTGATCTCCAACAATTCATCTAATGTTCTAGGTCTACTATTAGATATTGCAATCAAGCTTGTATCTGAGAATATTATATAAGGCTTTATTTTATCCTTATATGCCCTATCTTTTCTCCAAGATTTTAAAGCTTCAAATAACTCTTTATTTATTATAGGCTCCCTGCTATCTAATATCTTAAATACAACTGATTCCTTGCTTTTTAAAACCCTAATTGATCTAGAATTAAGTTTTAACATTGAATATGTGCCTTCTTTTAAATCAACGTATCCATCATCTAGTAATTTTTTTATTAACTCTTTTATAAAGGTACTTCCATATTCCTTCATTATTCCGTATGTTGTAACTTTATCTAAATTATTTTGTATTATTTTGGGTCCCTTAAAACCTTTCAATATATCCACAAGAACCGATATTCCATACTGTTCTTTTGTTCTAAAAACTGTGGACAAAATCATCTGACTTTCTTTTGTAAAATCTTTTAATTCATCATCGTTTAAGCAGTTACTGCATTTATTACAGTAATTTAGCTTCCGATCATTTCCAAAATAATTCAATATGTATTTTCTGTAGCATTCCTTTAAATTACAATAATCAATCATAAATTGGAACTTTCTAAGCTGAATTTCTCTTCTATTCATGGAAGAACTTCTATTTATAATATATTCCACTCTACTTATATCTTCTTCACAATAAAATAAGTAACAGTCACAGTTCTCTCCATCTCTTCCTCCTCTTCCTATCTCTTGATAATACGATTCTAAGTTTTGAGGAAAAGTAAAATGTACTATGAATCTAATATTTGACTTATCTATTCCCATTCCAAATGCATTAGTCGCAATAATTACATCTAAATTCTCATATAAAAACTCTTCTTGAAATCTTTCTTTCTCTTCATCTTTGAGTCCACCATGATACTTACCAACATTAAATCCTAGATCCCTTAAATAATAATATAAATTATCTACTTCATTTCTTGACGCGCAGTATACAATACCAGATTCACCTTCATTTTTTCTAATTATATCCTTAACAGTTTCAATCTTATCTACCTCCTTAAGTATATTAAGACTAAGATTTTCCCTATTAATATCGCCTTTATATATATAAGGTTTCTCTAACCCCAATAATTTGATTGAGTCTTCTCTAACTTCACTTGTTGCTGTTGCAGTGAACGCTGATATTCTAGGTTTAACTTTAAGACTTTTATAAAAATCTGATATTCCTAAATAACTCTGCCTAAAATCATGCCCCCACTGAGATACACAATGTGCTTCATCTATAGCAATTTGGCATATATGAAGATCTTTAATCAATTCTCTAAATATTTTGGATTCTAATCTTTCTGGTGATATATATATTATCTTGTACTCCCCCATAGATGCTTCAATTAATATACTTCTTATAGTGTCCATATTCTGAGTACTATTTATATATGCGGCTTTAATCCCAGCCCCAACTAGATTGTCCACTTGGTCCTTCATAAGCGATATTAAAGGAGATATAACTATAGTTACACCTTGCATAATTATAGCTGGAATCTGGTAACAAATAGATTTCCCTGCCCCTGTAGGCATAAGACAAAAAGTATCCACACCATTTAAAATACTATTTATAATCTCGAACTGCCCTCTTCTTAGAGTATCAAATCCGTAGTATTTTTTTAAAGCATAAAATATCTTTTGTTTACTATCCATCTTTGCTTCCCTTTCTATTATATATAATAAATTCTACTTGCAAATTTCTTTTTAATATTAGTATATACCAAGTTATTAAATTCTTAAACACAAAACAGTGGTTAACTTTTTTTAATCTCAAATCTAACTATGATTATCTAATTAATTCTTCATTGTCCCAAAGCCCGTTAAATCAATACTTCAATTATTAAAGCCATATTCAAAAATAAAAATCGTCTAAACTAATTTAAACTTATTTGTAATTTCTCCAAATTTAACAAATTCCTTTGCTTGCTTTATTGCAAACAAATTATTTTATATAAATAATTTATCTCTACTAAATTTTGGCGTAGTTCAAAAATCATATTTTTGTTATTGATATTGCTATATTCAAATCATTAGATTTTATCAAATTTGAACTACGTCTAAATTTTTTATTGCAAATAAATTTAGTATAAGGTTATAGAATCCAATTCTATAACCTTATACTAAATAACTATAATATTTCTTAAACTATTTGTTTTAAATAAATTCTTATCCCTTTGATTCACAATACTCTTCTATAGTTTCTGCAACTACCTTTGCATGTGCTACTGCTTCAACAACAGTTTTAGCACCTGTAACAACGTCTCCTGAGCCAAATACTCCAGGTCTTGTAGTGTTACCTTCTTCATCTGCCACTATTAACCCTGCTGAATTTATCTTTAGTTTAGTAGTATTAGAAACTATATTATCCCTTGGCGATTGGCTGATTGCAACAATTGTAGAGTCACATTCAAAAAATTCTTCTATTGGATTGTTTTCATCCTCTTTATTAATTAACTTTACACCATCTTCTAATAACTCAATCGGAGTTCTGTATAGCTTAAATATAATTCCTTCTTCTTTTGCTTCCTCTATTTCTTTTTTAGTAGCACTCATATCATCAAAATTGCCTCTATAAAGAATTGTAACTTGGCTGCACCCATTCCTTTTTGCTGTTCGTGCAGCATCCATAGCAACATTACCTGCACCAATTATAGATACACTATCACCTAATCTATAGGTTTCTGGTGATCTAAGATAGTCTATAGCGAAATGCACATTTCCTAATGTTTCTCCCTTTATATTTAAAGTTTTTGGATTCCATACTCCTGTTCCAATAAATATAGCTTTATAGTCTTCTTTAAATAATCTATCTATACTTATAACTGGTCCTATAAGCGTATTAGGTCTAATCCTAACACCAAGTTCAATGAGTTTATCTTCTAATTTATCTATTAAACGATTAGGTAATCTGTATTCTGGAATTCCATATCTTAATACACCACCAATTTTATTTTTTGAATCAAAGATTGTTACTTTATACCCCTTTTTAGCTAATATAAAGGCAATTGTTAATCCCGCTGGTCCGCCCCCTATAATGGCAATTTTATCTTTTGTTTTTGGAACATTTTCAAATTTTACTTCATCTAAATATCTTTCTGATATCTCTTTTTCAATTTCGTAAAATTGTATTGGTTCACCTTTTATTCCTCTTACACAATTTCCTGCACATTGATTTTCATGGGGGCAGACAATTGAACATATTACTGAAAGAGGATTGTTACCAAATAGAATTTCTCCTGCTTCTTTTATTTTTCCATCTTTATAAAGAGCTATTACTTCGGGAATTGATGTATTAATGGGACAATTAGCACTACACCTCGGATTTTTACATAATAAACATCTATTTGCTTCATCTAATAAAAACATGTTATCTTACCCCTTTGTAAACATAATTTTTTCGTAAGTAATTTTTTACTATACTATATCTAACGACATTTTTTTGTTTGGCTTTTTAAATACTTTATCCAGTCTCTCAATATCTTCAGAAGATAATATAATTGAAGCTGCTTTAGCGTTTTCTATAACATGATCAATTTTTGATGCTTTTGGGATTGATATAACATCATTTTCACGAATTGTCCACGCAAGCGCTATCTGCAATGGCTTTACATTATATTCCTTTGCAATTTCATTTAAAGTTTCATTTCCCAGCATATTTCTTTCCAAAGAGCCCCCTTGTGCTAATGGGCAATATGCCATGGTTGGAATATTATTTTTTCTCTGCCATGGCAATAAATCAAATTCTATTCCTCTTGAAGCAATATGATATAATACTTCATTTACAGCACAGTTCTCACCATTTATGCTATGATATAATTCATCCATATCATCTGTATCAAAATTAGATACTCCCCATCTTAAAATCTTTCCTTGCTTCTTAAGTAATTCCATTCCTTCTATGGTCTCTTCTAAAGGTACTCTTCCTCTCCAATGAAGCAGATATAAATCTAAATAATCTGTTTTAAGTCTTCGTAAACTATTTTCACAAGCTTTAACAATCGAGTTCTTTCCTGCATTATGAGGATATACTTTTGAAACTAAAAATACATCTTTTCTGCGCCCTTCTATAACATTACTAATAAGTTCTTCTGATAAACCTTCGCCATACATTTCAGCTGTATCGATCAAATTCATTCCGAGTTCTAATCCTAATTTTAAAGTTTTTACTTCTTCATCTCTTTTTCTTGAGCTTTCCCCCATATACCAGGTTCCTTGTCCAAGTGCTGATACTTTTGTTCCATCTGGTAATATTACTTTTCTTTTTTCTACAGATTCTCTAATCTCCAATATTTCATTATTTGTCATTTTAACTTATCCTTTCATTCTTATCTTAGGCACAATCAAAAGATATTTAGGTTTTATTTACTTTGAAGTTCTATATCCCGTATGAAAATCAACTATATTCATGAGCTTTTCACCACTCGTAAATCTTCTTAAATTATCTGCACTAATTCCAACAATTCTTTCTAATGTTTCTGGAAGATGAAATCCACCAGAAATATGAGGTGTAATCATTATATTTTCAACATTCCATATTCTGTGATCCTTTGGAAGTGGTTCTGGATCAGTTACATCTAAACCTGCACCTAGCAAGTAATTGCTTTCAACTAAATCGCATAATGCATCTGTATCAAGCACATTTCCTCTACCAGCATTTAATAGCACTGCTCCTCTTTTCATTAACATGAGCTTATCTCTTGAAAACATTTTGTATGTTTCTTTTGTAGATGGCATAGAAAGCATTACAACATCTGCCTTTGGAAGCAACTCATCTATTTTATCCATTAAATACAATTCATCAATAAAATCAGGCTTTTCTGTATTTTTCCTTCTTACTCCTATAGTATATGCACCAAACGCCTTTACCCTCTTTGCAAATTCTTCTCCTATGTCTCCAAGGCCTATTATCAAAATTTTAGAATTATAAATTGATTTAACTTTTCCTTCGTCTTTCCATAAATGAAGTTTTTGATTATTTCTATATAAATGAAGCTTTTTAAATATTTGAAGGAGAACTCCCATCATGTGTTCAGATATTGCGAGTCCATATGCCCCTGATGCATTAGTAAGTAATACTTCTTTTTTTAATATTCCTTCCTTTATATATGCATCACTTCCAGCACTATTTAATTGTAACCATTTTAAATTTGAAGAATCTATAAGCATTTCTGCTGGAGGGTTTCCAATTATTACATCTGCATTTTGAACTGTTGCCTTATCTACATTGTCATATGTTTTATATACGTAGTTAGAATTAGGTGATGCACTTTCTATTAAATTCTTTTGTCTTTCGTTTATAGGTAATAGAACTAATATATTGTTAGCATTCATAAATTCACCATCCTCGGATTTTTGGTATAATAAAAACATGAACTTATTTTTATATAATAATTTCATGTTCCTAAATGATTAATAATATTTGTTAACTACTATCTTATTCAACTTCATCTTAAAAAACTATTTAGTTTTATTAAGATGAAGCTTTTTTGTAGTTTATGGTTTATATTATGCTACAAAGTATACTTTGTAAGCAGGAATTCTTTATTTTACGTTATTATCTAACTAAACAAGGTTTTTTGTTATCAAATTTCCAACCTGGGATTAAGAATTGCATTCCTTCTGAATCATCTCTGCTTCCAAGATTCTTATCAATATATAATTGATGTGCTTTCATAATTTGTTCTCTATCAATTTCAACTCCAAGACCTGGTTTCTTAGGTACTTCTACATATCCATCCTTAATTTGTAATGGTTCTTTTGTTAATCTGTCATATCCTTCTTGCCAGATCCAGTGAGTATCAATTGCTGTTATGTTTCCTGGAGCTGCTGCTGCTGTATGAGTAATCATAGCTAAAGATATATCAAAGTGATTATTTGAGTGTGATCCCCAAGTTAATCCCCATTCATTACATAATTGGGCTACACGTACAGTTCCTTCCATAGTCCAGAAATGACAATCTGCGAGTGGTATATCTACTGAATTTAATACTACAGAATGACCCATTTCTCTCCAATCAGTATTAATCATATTAGTAGCTGTTGGAAGTCCTGTTGCTTTTTTGAATTCAGCCATAATTTCACGACCTGAATATCCTTTTTCAGCTCCACATGGATCTTCACAGTAAGTTAAAATTCCGTGCATATCTTTACAAAGACTAATTGCTTCTTTTAATGACCATGCTCCATTTGGATCAAGAGTGATTCTAGCATTTGGGAAACGTTCTTTTAAAGCTTTTATTGCCTTAATTTCTTCCTTTCCTTCTAATACTCCACCTTTTAATTTGAAATCAGTAAATCCATATTTTGCATGTGAAGCTTCAGCTAATTTTACAATAGCTTCTGGTGTCATAGCTTCTTCACGACGTAATCTGTACCATTCTTCAGAAGCTTCTTCTTCACTAACATATGGTAAATCTGTCTTTTTTCTATCACCAACATAGAAAAGATATCCTAGCATTTTAACTTTATCTCTTTGTTGTCCATCTCCAAGTAATGCACAAACTGGAACTTCTAAGTGCTTTCCTAACAAATCAAGTAAAGCTGTTTCTACTGCTGTAACTACATGAATAGTTGTTCTTAAATCAAACGTTTGCAATCCTCTTACGTCTGAATCATCATTAAATTCATCTCTTATTTTCTTTAGAGTATTTCTATAATCACCAATTGATGATCCTACAACAAATTTTTCTGAATCCTTTAATACTTTATATATTTTTTCTCCGCCTGGAACTTCTCCAACGCCTTCATTTCCACTATCATCTGTTAATATAACAATATTTCTAGTAAAATATGCTCCATGTGCTCCACTTAAATTTAATAGCATACTATCATGTCCTGCTACTTGATAAGCTTCCATTTTAACAATCTTTGGTGTTGCCATTTCATTCACTCCATCCGTATTATTTTTAAGTTATTATCAGGTTTAATTAAGGTAATTGAGTAATCTCAAGGTAATTTGCATACTGATGAAATTCATTATTATAAATGCAGTTAATAATTTATTTTCAACCAGTATGCAATTATATTTAAATTGTAGTATACGGGCCCTTTTATAGTTTATTATCCTAATTCTATAATAAAATAGGATTGTAATTAGCAATTTTTTAGAGATAGGATATTACAAAAACGATTATTACAATCCCATTATAATCTGAGGTAATTTGTTTGAGTTTTAATTATCAATTTTTAATTCTGTAGTAAACTTCTTTTATCTATGAACTTCAGTATTAGCTAATTTTTCATAGTATTTTAATAAACTTGAGTGATCTTCCATTTCATGTCCATCAACCTTTAAGAATTCCATCATTTCACGTACAGCTGATGTTAATGGTAATGGAGCACCTACTCCGTGAGAAGTTTCTAATACATTGTTTAAGTCTTTAATATGAAGATTTATTCTGAATCCTGGATCAAATTTTCTATCCATCATTAAAGGTGCTTTTGCATCTAAAACTGTACTTCCAGCAAGACCACCTCTTATTGCATTGTAAACAAGTTCTGGACTAACTCCAGCTTTTTGAGCTAATACTAAAGCTTCTGATACAGCTGCAATATTTATAGCTACTATAGTTTGGTTACAAAGTTTTGCTATGTTTCCAGCACCAATTTCTCCAACTCTTACTACAGAACCAGCCATAGCCATTAGTACATCATAGTATTTATCAAATAATTCTTGCTTTCCTCCAACCATAACTGAAATTGTTCCATCTATAGCTTTTGGTTCTCCTCCACTTACTGGAGCATCTAACATTTCAACACCTTTTTCAGCTAATTTTTCTGCTATTTCTCTCGATGCAAGTGGTGCAATTGAACTCATATCCATTAATGTTAATCCAGGGTGAGCTCCTTCAATTAATCCACCTTCTCCAAGTGCTACTTCCTTAACATGTGGTGAGTTTGGTAGCATTGTTATAACTACATCAACTTTTTCTGCTATTTCTTTATTACTTGAGCAAACTTCTGCACCAAGTTCTGTTAGTTCTTCTACTGCTGATTTATTATAATCATTAACTAATAAATCATAACCGGCTTTCACTAAGTTTTTAGCCATAGGTTTTCCCATAATTCCTAATCCTATAAATCCTATTTTCATTTCAAATCACTCCTATTTCTTTGTCATCTATTATTATTATCAAAATTTTATAATTTAATTACTTAAATTACTTAATGTTATATACTTCTAATTCTTTTAAAACTCGAGCTAATTCTTCACGGTTTTTATCACTCATTGGCCCTACTGGTTTTAATGCTACTCCTACATCAATTCCCACCATTCCTAATGCTTCCTTTATAACTCCTGGGAAAGTCCCAAGGGCATATGCATCTCTAAGTGGTTGTAACTTATTTTGAAGTTCTTGAGCTTTTTCTAAATCACCATTCATAAATGCATTGTAAATCCCTACAGATATCTTTGGTGCAACATTAGCACTTGATGCTATAGCTCCTTTAGTTCCATTGCATAAACCATGATAAATAAATGTATCTATACCACATAATACTGAGAAGTCTTCTTTGTCTTTTGTAAGCTCTAGATATTTATCCATTCTTTCAGAACTTCCACTACTATCTTTTATGCCAATTATATTTTCTACTTCTGATAATTTTAAAGCAGTTTCTGGCATTATTGAGTTATGAGCCCTACCATCACATCCATATAAAATTATTGGCATTTTTACTGAATTTGCTACAGCCTTATAATGTTCTATTAACTCATCTTGTGTTGGTGATACAAAATAAGGAGTTATTACTGAAAGAGCTGAAACTCCTCCAATCTTTTCTGCCATTTGTGCAGTTTTTATAGTATTATTAGTTGTAATTTCACCAGCTCCTGCATAAACTGGTACTCTTCCATTTACATGTTCAACAGTAACTTCAATAACTCTTTGCTTTTGTTTATCTGTTAATCCATATATTTCTCCAGTACTTCCTAAAACAAATACTCCATGAACACCTGCTTCTAAAGTATAATCAATAACTTTCTTTAATGAATTTTCCATTAAATTTCCTTGCTCATCTAGAGGTGTTACTAAAGCAGGGATAATTCCGTTAGGCTTAAACATATCAATTACTCCCATCTATTATTTTTTTCTTTCATGACTCATATACAAATTTATTATTCTAAATGCAGCTTCTTTTACAAGTACTGAACAGTTCTTAATCGATTCATCTAATGTCATAGGTTTATCCACTATACTAAATATTCCATCAAATCCTAGTTCATATAATGTATCAGTTCCTTCACCAATTCCTCCTGCAAGTGCAATTACCGGAATGTTCTTCTTGTTAGCTTCACTTGCTACACCAAAAGGTGTCTTACCAAACTTTGTTTGATAATCTATTCTACCTTCACCTGTAAAAACTAAATCTGCCTCTTCTAATTTTTCACTTAGTTTACTTTCTCTAATAATGATATCTATGCCTCGTTGCAATTTAGCTTTAACTACTGCTATTAATGCTGCACCCATGCCTCCTGCTGCTCCAGCTCCTGGAACATTAATCACTTCAAGGTTAAAAGTATTTTCTAAAATCTTTCCATAGTGACACAAATTATCATCTAGAACCTTCATCATTGCCTCATCTGCACCTTTTTGAGGTCCAAAGATAAATGAAGCTCCATTCTCTCCACAAAGTGGATTTTGAACATCACAAGCAACTTTTATATCACATTCAAAAATTCTTTCATCAAAATTTGTCATATCAATTTTATATAATTGGTTCAACTCTGCTGCTCCATCGCTAATTTCCTTGTTATCCTTATTTAGGAATTTAGCTCCTAATGCTTTTAGCATACCAGTTCCACCATCATTTGTGGCGCTTCCACCTATCCCAATTATGAAATTCTTACATCCCCTATCTAATGCATCCCTTATTAATTGTCCTGTCCCATATGAAGATGTTACAAGTGGATTTTTTTCACTTTCCTTTAATAGAGGTAATCCTGAAGCCGCTGCCATCTCTATCACAGCTGTTTCTTTATCACCTAGCATCCCATAAAATCCTTTTATTTCTCTTAGAAGTGGATCTTTTACCTCTACAGTTATTATCTCCCCATTTGTAAGTGAAACCAAGGACTCAACTGTTCCTTCTCCTCCATCTGCCATAGGTATTTTTTCAATTATAAAATCTTTGTTATACTTTAGCAAACCTTCCTCAATAGAATTTGCTACTTCAAGCGCTGTTAAACTCCCTTTAAACGAATCAGGCGCTATAACTATTTTCATAATTCACCTCCAGTCATAACAATTAAATGTCAATCTGACTCCATTTTAATATTTTATAACTTTCATTTTCAATATTTTGTAGATTCAATTATCACCAACTACTTAATCATTGCTTTAGTCTAACTAGAAGTGATAACTTTTACATGAGTCAATTATACTCAAAATTAAAACTACATACAATGTGCATCAAGCATAAATAATGTATCTTTTTCTCTTCTTTTTTTGTTCAAATATTATATAAACTCACAATATTTAATTTATATGTTTTTTTATATAAATTTTTAGGAAGCTAAATATTAATATTATTTACTTCAATTCGTAATT
Organism: Candidatus Clostridium helianthi; assembly: GCF_045310795.1. Lineage (NCBI taxonomy): Bacteria > Bacillati > Bacillota > Clostridia > Eubacteriales > Clostridiaceae > Clostridium > Candidatus Clostridium helianthi. The sequence goes on along the minus strand of NZ_JBJIAB010000046.1, from coordinate 2,075 downwards.
TAAAATTTATATAAAAAATTCGGCGTAATTCAAATTTAGTGAAATTTAATGCTTTGAATCAAGTAATACCAATAGTAGAAATATAATTTTTGAACTACGCCCAAAAATCTATGTATATTTAGTGGATAAATTGTATATTACGAATTGAATATGAACATTAACTCTTAATATAATATAGACAAAAAAGCTAAAAATAATGTATTTAAAATTAACTATAATAATTTAAAGAAAACTATTTAATATTAGTACACCTATCAAACCTAATACTGATAAAATACATGTATAAGGAGTTCTTACTTTTATAGCATCAGCAACAGATAGGTTAAAATATTCTTTAAACATCCAAAAACCTGGATCATTAACATGTGATGCAAACATACTTCCGCATGATGTAGCTAAAACCATTAGTTCTACATTAGCCCCTGATGTTCCTATCATTGGCAATATAATACCAGCAGCTGTAGTTATAGCCACTGTTGCTGACCCAACTGCAGTTCTTACCGCTGCTGCGATAACCCAAGCTAATATTAAAGGTGAAATGTTTAAACCACTTGTTAATCTATTAACTGTATCTCCTATACCCGCATCAACTATTACTTGTTTAAATGCACCACCAGCACCAATTACTAAAATTATCATAGCAATAGCTTTTACTGAACCACCTAAAGTTTTCATCACTTCTTCCATTTTTTTGCCACGTGCAATACCTAAAGTATAAGTTGCAAATAAAACAGTAATTAATAATGCAACTGGAGCATCACCAACGAAATTTATATATTTCATTACTATTGATTTCTTATCTAAGAAAAGCTCACCAAAGGTTGAAGCTGCAATTAAAAATATAGGAACCAATGCAGTAAATACACTTACACCAAAGCCTGGTAATTCTTCTTCCTTAAATTTTTTAGTAGACACTAAACCTTCAGGAATTGAAGCCTTTGTATTTAATACCCATTTGGATTTATTATAAAATAACTCTAAAATTATTATAGATGGTATAGCAATAATAAGACCAAAAAGTAATGTTTTTCCCATGCTTGCTCCATATGTTGTAACAACTAATGCTGGCCCTGGATGCGGTGGCAAAAATGTATGCGTAACTGACAACCCAGTAACCACCGGTAAACCTGCAGCCATTAATGGAATATCCATCTCAACAACTACAGTATAAACAATAGGAACTAATACTATAAATCCCGCTTCATAAAACATTGTAATACCAACGATAAGTGCAGTTAACAGCATTGCCCATCGAGCATTTTTCTTTCCGAATTTGTTAATAAGAGTTATAGCAATACGGTTAGCCGCCCCTGAATCAGATAATAGCTTACCAAGCATTGCTCCAAATGCAAGAATAAATATCAAGCTTTGCAACTGACTACCAACACCCTTATACATAGATGCTGTAACTTTCTCTAACGGCATTCCTAACATAAGTCCAACAACTAACGAAACTAATACCAATGAAATAAATCCATCAACTTTAAGTCCCATCATTAATATTAATAATAATAATACACCAAAAGCAACTGTGACTAGTGCCATATTTATCTCTCCTTTTAATTTTACATTTCCTATTGTGATTCTTTTAACAATCAAAGTATAATTCTACTATAATATAAAATTTTAATTTTTTAATGCTACACCTCTTTTCTTTTTCTATGCTTTCTGTAACATACATCCCAATTCTAATAATTCTATAATTTCTGTGTCATCGTTTTCCATAAACATATACTCACACTGAAATTTCTAAAATTAAAACTATTCGTCAAAAAAAGTCAACTTTCTCTTAAATAATCTATATATATTATCATATTTTTAACAATCTAATACAATATTCAACTGCACAAATACTAATCGTTTTCGCTGCTCATTTTTATTTAATATGCATATTTTTTAGTCAACTTATTCCCAAAAACATAAAAATATTTCTAACAGATACTATATTTATTCCATATGAAAATAGGCCATATTAAAAATAAAAATCAATTTTTTATTTAAAATGGTTCCTATGTCAAGGACATTTTGAAAAAGGCTAGGCAGCTATGAGCTGGTTTCTGTATTGTACAGGAGCC
>NZ_JBJIAB010000045.1:0-42548 GCF_045310795.1 Candidatus Clostridium helianthi | reverse complement strand
TTGTTTTGTTCATTTTATATTAATGGATATTTTTCACAATAAATTATTTTGGGAATTTCATTTTGCAACATATATATATTATTTATAATTTTTTAAAGATTCAATTATTCTGCCAGAAATAGCTTGATAACCGGTGCTATTTGGATGAAAATTATCAGCAGCTAGATAATCTTGTAAGTTGTATTTAAAAAGATCATATGTTGGAATAAAAATCGCATTTGAATCTAATGATAAAAGCTGCTGACTTTGATAATTCCATTCATTTAATATGCTTACCTTATCAGATGTAAGATCTTTTCCGAATGGGTTATACAAGCCAATGAAAACTACCATAGATGATTGATTATTGGCTCTTATTATATTAAAAATAGATTTTAGATTAGCTAAATAGGTATCTTGAATATCTTTTATCTTAGTAGTGGATGAGCTTATATCTGTATTTTTAAGTTTACTTATTTCATTGCCACCTATAGATATAAATATCATGTTTGATCCTTTAATGTCAGCTAAGGTCTGTGACTCTTGAACTACATTTAAAAGCCCATTAGATACATCTCCGTTTATGGCAAGATTATTTATTTTAATCTCCTTTGAAACTTTAGTTTTCCAGTATTCTGAAAAATAGCCTGAAAAGCCAAGTCCTTTTTCATCTCCAGTTCCTTTAGCAAGGGAGTCACCAAGAACTAGTATGTTGTAATAATTTTGATCTAATTCTTCACTTTTAGATTGTTCAGACTCCTTATCTGATATCTCTTTAGGAGGGCGAGAACTTATTGATAATGCTGATATAAATCCCATAACTAAGGTTATGGTAGAAACTATGGATAGCAATAAAATAAATTTCCATTTTATATTTTTAAACATTTTAAATCCCTCCTTTTAAACTAATACATCTTGTTTTAAAAATACAACAAGACTAACAATAAAGGCACCTATGGCCCAAGCTAGAAGTACTAAAGTGCTAAAACTTAACGACATTCCACTTATTGGAGTATATGATCCTGTAAGATACTGAGGTAAGTTTAGATTGATGGCAAAAAAGTACTTTATTGAAGGCCAATCATTTAGAAATAACCTAAGAAAGCCTCCTCCAACCAATGTAGCCATCATTATACCTATGGAAGTAGCTGTATTTCTTACTAAAACTGAAATCATAAATGAAATTGTACCGATAACAATTGATACAAACCATCCAAGAGAGTATACGAGGATTAAATATTGCAATTCGGTTACTTTGATTACATTTGAAACATCTAATGTTCCGGAAGCAGAGCTAAAACCTGTAGCGACAGGCTCATTAAACCCCCAATTATTAAAAAATAAACCTGAAATTAAAATTGAAAATAGAGCCATCTCTAGAATTACTATAGAAAACATGATTAGAAGTGCTATATATTTACTAAGTAATATCTTCCATCGAGGAACAGCTCTTGTTAGCAGTACTTTTATAGTTTTAGCAGAAAATTCTCCACATACGCTATCTCCAGCCAATAGAATTATTAGTAAAGGTAGTAATACAGATATAGACTGTTCCATTAGCTTAACTGAAAATTTTGCAGCACTTGGAGTAATTGGATTTATGTTGTTATCTAAATAATACTGGTTTTGATGAATTTGAATATTAATTGAGGGCTTACTTTCGTCAGGGGTATCAGGTCTATTAAGCCTATTTTTTAGGTCCTGGATTTGTTGCTTTTGTAATGACTGCCAAGGGATATCGCCACTTTGAGTAGTTGTCTTTAAATACTTATTCAAAGTGTTTTGATATTGATAATTTTGGCCATATGCAAAAAGTGAAACTAAAATTAGTATTATAGCACTAATAAGTAGAAGTTTACGCTTATATAATATTTTATTAACTTCATTTTTAACTAATACTAGCAATATATACACCTCCTTAACTAACAATAGAGTTACTTTCTGTAAGTGATAAAAACAGATCCTCCAAAGTTTTCTGATTTATACTTACGAACTTTATGGCTATTCCTTCTTCGATAAACGAAGAATTAATTTTTTCAATTTTTGATACATCAACTTTTGCTATTATATTATTGTTTATTAGTGAACTATCAGTATTCCACTTATCTTTTAATATTTTAATTCCCTTTGAATTATCACTTAGAACAAAGGAAACTTCTTTATCACTTATAAGTTCAGAGACTGAAGCGTATTTTAGTAAAGTACCACTTTTTATTATTGCAACAGTATCACACATTAATTCAACCTCAGATATCAAATGGCTAGAAACGAGAACAGCAATATTTTCTTTTTTAGCAAGATCTTTAATAATATGTCTAAACTCATTTATTCCTGAAGGATCAAGTCCATTTGTAGGCTCATCTAATATAAGAAGCTTTGGCTTATGAATAAGAGCTTGCGCAAGTCCTAACCTTTGCTTCATTCCCAAAGAATAAGTAGACACTTTCTCATTTATTCTATTCTGCATTCCTACAAGTTCAATTACTCTCGTTATATCTTCATTAGTAACGTTTTTATTCATAGAAGCAAGCATCTTCAAATTTTCTAAGCCACTTAAATAATTATACATATCGGGACCCTCTATAATACATCCAACTTTAGACATAGCCTTAACATAATCTTTAGTAATTGAATAGCCATCGATTAAAATTTTTCCACTAGTAGGGGAAGAAAGGCCGACAATCATTCTTAAAGTGGTCGACTTTCCAGCACCATTTGGCCCAAGAAAACCCAAAACTTCACCTTCATTAATTGAAAAGGTAATGCCTTTAACAATTTCTTTATTTTTTATAGATTTATGAACATTATCTAATAACAATATTTGCTTTGACATAGTACACCTTCTTTTTATAATTATTTTAAGATTGATTAAAGTATGGAGGATATAGTAATCTATTAAAAATTTGATTCAAATGAGTTTCTTTTGGAAAAGAATTCATGGTGAGAATAAATTCATTATAACTCTTATTATCTATTAATTTTATGTTTTATACTAAGTATTACTGAAATTTGTTTAGGTATAATATTCCCATTATTTTGCTTATTGATTCCTAGTAAGTAGTTAGACTAGCTATATTATGAAACAAACTGTTTTATAAAAAAACAAATAACTAAATAGTAGCATGTGTCACTAAATCCGAAAAAATAAGGTATTTTATTTTGGGGTGTGATATCTTTTGGGTAAAGGATTACTTATATGTATTTTATAAAAAAGTAGCTCTTGTATTTTATATCCAAGTAATTTTCAGATTAGGAAAATATCTTAAATTAAAAATTTGCCTGAGGCGAGATTAAGGGAGGAAATAAGTAATGAAAAAAGAAAAAATCAAAATAGTTACTATTGGTGGAGGATCAAGTTACACTCCTGAATTAATTGAAGGTTTTATAAAAAGGAAAGATGAATTGCCTATTAAAGAAATATGGCTTGTAGATATTGAAGATGGAAAAGAGAAGTTAGAAATAGTTGGAGCAATGGCTCAAAGAATGGTTAAGGCAGCAGGGCTGGATTGGAAAGTTAATTTAACTTTAGATAGGAGAGAGGCCCTTAAGGATGCGGATTTTGTGTCAACTCAATTTAGAGTAGGACTTTTAGATGCAAGAATAAAGGATGAAAGAATTCCTTTAAGCCATGGAATAATTGGACAAGAGACTAACGGTGCTGGTGGTATGTTTAAAGCATTTAGAACAATTCCAGTAATATTAGACATAATAGATGACATGAGAGAGTTATGCCCTAATGCATGGCTTGTTAACTTCACAAATCCATCAGGAATGGTGACTGAAGCAGCTATAAAATATGGCGGATGGGACAGAACTGTTGGACTATGTAATGTTCCAATCAACTGTATAGAAGATGATGCAAAGATGCTTGGAGTTCCTTCAAGTGAATTATTCTTTAAGTTTGCTGGATTAAATCATTTCCATTGGCATAGAGTATGGGATAAGGAAGGTAATGAAAAAACTGCAGAAGTAATTGAAAAATTGTACAATCCATTATTAGCAGAAGAAAAGAAAGATGCAGGAGTTGCCAACATTAAAGATATCAAGTTTAACTATGAGCAGATTAAAGACTTGGGAATATTACCTTGTCCGTATCATAGATATTACTATATTACAGATGATATGTTGATGGAAGAACTTGAAAGTTACTCAAAAGGTGAAACTAGAGCAGAGGTTGTAAAAAGGACAGAGGCAGAATTGTTTGAATTATATAAAGATCCAAAGCTTGACTATAAACCAGAACAATTGACTAAGAGAGGTGGAACTCACTACAGCGATGCTGCCTGTGAATTAATTGCTTCAATCTACAATGACAAGAGAACAACTATGGTAGTTAGCACAAAGAATAATGGCGCATTAGAGGATCTTCCATATGACTCTATAGTAGAAGTTTCAAGTACAATCACGTCTCATGGACCAGAACCGATTAATTTTGGAAAGTTTGACCCAGCGCCAAGAGGTATGGTTCAAATAATGAAGGGAATGGAAGAAACAACAATTTCAGCAGCAGTTACAGGAAACTACAACAAAGCTCTTCATGCATTTACAATAAATCCATTAGTTCCAAGTGGACAAATTGCTAAAAATTTATTAGATGAAATGTTACTTGCACATAAAAAACACTTACCACAATTTGCTGAAAGAATAGAAAAACTAGAGAAAAATAAGTAGTAAACTTTGCAAAATCAGAAGAACAAAGAATGTTTAATAATAAATTTCAAGGATTGCTAAATGATTTCTTTGAAGAAAGTGGGGATAAAAATGTTAAATAATAAATTTCAAGGATTACCAAAGGATTTTTTATGGGGGGGAGCAACCGCTGCAAACCAATTTGAAGGTGGATATAGAGAAGGTGGAAAAGGTCTTAGCACATCAGACGTTATGACAGGTGGTACGCATACTATGCCAAGAAGAATAACTCCAGAATTAGAAGAAGGAACGTATTATCCAAGTCATGAAGCTATAGATTTTTATCATCACTATAAAGAAGACATTAAATTGTTTGCTGAGATGGGGTTTAAGACCTTTAGAATGTCAATAAATTGGACTAGAATTTTTCCAAATGGTGATGAGTTAGAACCAAATGAAGAAGGACTAAAATTCTATGATGATGTTTTTGCAGAATTAACAAAACACAACATTGAGCCATTAGTTACAATATCTCACTATGAAACACCTTTTGGTTTAACTAAAAAGTATAACGGGTGGGCAAGTAGAGAAGTTATTGATTGTTATGTTAGATATTGCAACACAATATTTAACAGATATAAGGACGTTGTAAAATATTGGCTCACATTCAACGAAATAAATTGTTTAACAATGCCATTTGGTACATTTATGGGTGGCGGAATTTTATTGGATAAAGGTGGTGAACTTGAATTTAATAAAGAGATTGATGATAGTAGACAAATAAGATTTCAAGCTCTTCATCACCAATTCATTGCAAGCGCAAAAGCTGTTAAACTGGCGCACCAAATTAATAAAGATTTCAAGGTAGGATGTATGATTGCATATATGACAACATATCCTTATACATGTAATCCGGAAGATGTACTTTTAGCTCAGGAAAGAGATAATTTGAATAATTTTTTATGTTCTGATGTTCAAGTAAGAGGAGCTTATCCTGGTTTTGCAAAGAGATTTTTTAGAGAGAATAATATAGAAATAAAGATGGAAGAAAATGATGAGCAAATTCTAAAGGAAGGTTGTGTAGATTTCTATACATTTAGTTATTATATGTCAAACTGTTCAAGCACAGATCCAGAATTAGAAAGAACATCTGGAAATATACTTGGAGGTGTAAAGAATCCATATCTTAAAGCAAGTGATTGGGGATGGCAAATTGACCCTAAAGGATTAAGATGGACATTAAATAATATTTATAATAGATATCAAATTCCTTTAATGGTTGTGGAAAATGGTTTAGGTGCTGTGGATAAAGTTGAAGAAGATGGATCAATTAATGATGGATATAGAATTGACTATTTAAAGGCACATATTGAAGAGATGAAGGAAGCTGTTAATGATGGAGTTGAATTAATAGGATATACTCCTTGGGGATGTATTGATTTAGTTAGTGCATCAACTGGAGAAATGAAAAAAAGATATGGATTTATTTATGTTAATAAAGATAATGATGGAAATGGAGACTTAAGTAGATCAAGAAAAAAGAGTTTTTATTGGTATAAGAAAGTAATAGAAAGCAATGGAGAAGAACTTTAATATAAACTATATTTAAATATAGAACTTACTGAAATGAGTATAATACTTTTATTATGTTTTCTAATGAAACATTTAATAAGAGTATTATGCTCAATTTTTTATATAAAGGATATTACGGTAATTAGAAAGAAAAGTATGAAATTTATCTAATGTTGATTTGAAAGTCATACATTTTTTTATGCAAGGCAAAAGATATTTCGAAGAGATATATTAAGAAACATTTATATCGGGCTGTAAATTTGAATTATTATCTAAATTGATTGGTTAATCAAATATATAATCAATAAATTCTTATATTAACAACTAAAATTTATATAGGGTAAGAATTATATAAATTTTAGTTATATATTTTTAATAAAAATATGTTTATAGATTAGATTATGATTTTTTATATGCTTATTTTTTGACATATTCCATATACTTCTAGTTATTTTATAACTATGCTTTACATTAGTGAGAGATCCACTTTCATATCGTTTCTTGATTTTAAAGTGTTCTTCCATAATATGATTGTTTAGGTTCAGGGATTCAGATAGTATAGATATTTTATTTTTCATATGAAGGCTCCTTGTTGCAATAGATTTGCATTTATAAAAATTATATTCCTCAATGTAGAAAATTTCAAGAATTGTGAATAGTAAGATGCAAATTATTATATATAGAATTTAGTTTTAATTTACTACATAGTATCCTTAAAACTAAGATGTAATGAGATTATATGTATGAATAGCTTTGTGCTAGAAAATGTAGTGTATGGTATTAAGTTTTTAATATATAAACATTTATGAATAATAATAATTTATATTAGGTTTTAGATATTATTGACATATTTAAATGTTAAGAGTAATATTATTAAATGCAAATGCAAATCGTATGCATGTGGAGGTGCAGATATGAAAAAGAAAATTATTTCAGGAATTTTAGCTTTACTAACTGGTGTTATGCTAATAGGTTGCGGAGCTAATACAAAAACTACGACTGAAAATACGAAAGGCACAAAAGATGATAAATTAAAAATTACAGTTTCAATTTATCCATTAAAAGAGTTTACAGAAGAAATAGCTGGAGATAAGGCAGATGTTACTTGCTTAGTTCCAAATAACGTGGAACCCCATGAATATGATCCGAAGGCTCAAGACCTTGAAGGATTAACTAAAAGTGATGCGTTTATCTATAATGGACTTGGAATGGAAAGTTGGATAGATAAGGTTAATGATGTAATTAAAGATAAAAATATACCTGTTGTAGATTCGAGCACAGGTGTAGAATCTAGAAAAGAAGAGGATGCTATTGATCCTCATAGCTGGTTAAGCTTAAAAAATGCAGAAATACAATCTGAAAATATAAAAAATACTCTTGTGAAATTAGATGAGAAGAATAAGGATTATTACGAGGGAAACTACAGCAAATTCAAAGGTGAATTAGAAAGTCTATATGGTGAATACAAACCTAAATTTGAAGCATTAAATAAAAAGAACTTTATAACAGGACATGCTGCTTTTGGATACTTATGTAGAGATTTTGGGTTGACACAAAAATCAGTAGAAAATCTATTTGCTGAAGGTGAACCAACACCAAAACAATTGGAAGATTTGGTTAGCTTTTGTAAAGAAAGTAATATAAAAACTGTTTTTTCAGAATCACTTGCAAGCCCTAAGATTTCAGAAACTTTAGCAAAAGAAGTAGGTGCAAAAGTAGTACCAATATTAACATTAGAATCTAAAGAAGATGATAAGAGCTATTTGGAATCCATGAGATACAATTTAGATGAGATTTATGGATGCTTAAAAGATGAATAGAAGAATTATTTGTTAAGATTATTGAAAAATTAGCTTTTTCAATTAATTAAAATATTATCATAAAAATAGACTTAGCATTGAAATTATTAATGTTTAAAGTCTATTTTTATAACGTGGATAGTTTATTAAGACTTATGAAATTAAATTTATTTCAAGAGAGAGGTTTTCACATTAATGCAGAACTGGTACAACCTATATTGCTATGAAGACTTATAGAAGTATGTAAAGAAGTCGCTGATAAAAATAAACAAGAACAAATGAAGAAAAGTTTAGGTGACTTTGTTTATAGTAAAGAAAATAATTATATGGAGATGAGTTTTATATGACAAAAGTGGATATAATTTCAGGTTTCCTTGGAGCAGGAAAAACAACACTTATCAAGAAGCTTATAAAAGAAGAATTAAAAAAGGAGAAAGTTCTATTAATTGAAAATGAGTTTGGAGAAATAGGAATAGACGGTGGTTTTCTTAAAAATGCAGGGATTGAAATTAAGGAAATGAATTCAGGATGCATATGTTGCTCTTTAGTTGGAGATTTTAAAAGTGTGTTGAAAGATGCTTTAGAAAAATATAAACCAGATCGTATCATAATTGAACCATCTGGGGTAGGCAAGTTATCTGATGTAATAGAAGCAGTTGCAAATATAAAGGAATATGACAATATCTCATTAAATAGTTTTGCAACAGTAGTGGATTCGATTAAGTATAAAACTTATATGGATAATTTTGGAGAATTTTTCAAGAATCAAATTGAAAATGCAAGTGCCATTATTTTGAGCCGTTCACAAAAATTATCAGATGAAAAATTAGATATATGTGTTAAAGAGATAAAAAAGTATAATAATAAAGCTAGTATTATCACTACTCCGTGGGATGAATTAAGTGGAAAACAAATATTAAGCGCAATTGAAGGCAGCAATTCTCTTGAAAAAGAGGTAATGAATAATGAAAATGTAGAGAAACATAGTTGCAATTGTAATCATATGGAGAAGCAAGAGCACAGTGATAAAGTTCATAAATGCCATTGTCATAATCATGAAAAAGATAATAATGAGACTCATGGATGTCATTGTCATCATCATGAACATCATCATGCAGATGAGGTATTTGCAACCTGGGGAATAGAGACTCCTAAAAAATATAAGTACAGTGAATTAGATAATAAATTAAGAAAATTGATACAATCAAAAGAGTATGGGGAGATTTTACGTGCTAAAGGCATTGTTCAAGATGTTGATGGAAAATGGATTGATTTTGACTTGGTTCCAGAGGAATATGAAATTCGTTATGGAAATGTTGATTACACAGGTAGAATATGTGTTATAGGAGTCAACTTAAATAATAATAAATTAGAAAGACTATTTTGCTAAAGATATTTTAATAATTGGGTATTAAGTATTTAAGAAAAGAATGAAGACGTTAGATATACTAATATAGTTTATTTAAATTATAAGTTTTATTTTGGATAAAAGTATGCAATTTTGATGTAGATCAGGAATTTGCACAAGTAGCTTTTATCCTTTTTTTATCTTAACATGTAAATGATTCCGGGTTGATATTATATAGGTTCTAGTGTAATTTATTAATTATAAAGCTATTTAATCGCATTACTTGATATCTTAAGATAAACTTTGATTAATTAAGCTCTTAAGCGTCGATAAATTAAGGAAATTATAAAATATTTGATAATAATAAGTAATTTTAAACTTATGATAATTAGTAGTAATGATTTATAATTTAAGTAAGATTCATATTGACATTAAAATATTGTAATTATCTTTTAATAAAATTATATTGGTAAAAGATAAAGTTTGAGTTATAATGTAGGAAGAAAAATGGATATTAATGGAGAATGAAAATGGAAACAAAAGAAAGAATGAAAAATTTAGTTCGAAGAAATTGGTTATTTATATTTATGGTAGCAATGTTACAAGCTAAATCAACATTGCTATTATCTATGCTAAGGACACAAGATTCATCAAGCATAAGTTTAGGAAGTGCTTATTTTGATAGTCCAGTACTTTGGGTGCATATAGCAATAATAGTATTAGTATGCAGTCCAATATTTCTTTTTAAAGAAAGGGGGAGGCTTGGTGCTGCCTTAATAATAGATATTTTAGTGACAATTCTTTTTGTTGCAGATATCTGGTATTATCGTTCAAATGAAACCTTTTTATCTATAAGACATTTAATGCATACTGAGATATTTAATCCGGAAGGCAAAAGTTTATTTAATTTTAGAATAGTGGATTTAGTATTTATCATTGACTTTGTAATGCTCTTCTTAATACATAAGTTTATTAAAGTTAAAGAAGCGAATGAAAGTCAAGCATATTTTAGGATAGCAAAGACCTTGTATGTATTTATCGCAAGTGCACTTGTTATATGGCTTGGTTATTATACAGTAGATGTCAAGCAAATGGATCAAGGGAAAAATGTATTTAGATTGTCTTGGGCGCCATTTCAGACTTTTGGAGATATGAGCCCACTTGGATATCATGGTTTTGATATTGAGTTCTATAAAAATAAAAATAAAACTTTAACAGATGAAGAGAAAAAAGAAATAGAAAGTTGGTTTAACGATAATAAAGAAGATTTACCTGACAATAGTTACAAGGGAATGTTTAAAGGAAAAAATGTAATTGCACTACAAGTAGAGTCTTTGGAGAACTTTGTCATTAATCAAAAAGTGTATGGACAAGAAATAACACCAAATTTAAATAAGTTATTGTCAAATAGCTTGTATTTTAATAATATACGTGAACAAAATAATTCTGGAACAAGTTCAGATTGTGATTTGATGGTTAATGCATCAGTACTTCCTATAAGAGAAGGTACTACAGTATATTCTTATCCTTGGAGTCAATATAATACACTTCAAAATATTTTAGAAGGTAAAGGATATTCTACAGTTTCTACTCATGCAGAACCACCTGGAAATTGGAATTGGACAGAAATGCATAAAAGCTATGGGGCTGATAAAATATTAGATGTAGGAAAGTTTAATCAGGATGAAATTATAGGTTTGGGACTTTCAGATGAATCATATTTAAAGCAAGTAGCTCAAAAGTTAAAAGATGAAAAACAACCTTATTATGCATTTATGACTACGTTGACAAGTCACGGTCCTTTTGAGATGCCAGAAAATAAAAAATATTTAAACCTACCTAAAGAACTTGATGATAATATGCTAGGAAAGTATTTTCAATCTGTAAGATATACCGATGAAGCTATCGGAAAGTTTATAGCAGAATTAGATAAGGAAGGTTTATTGGATAATACGGTAGTTATGATTTACGGTGATCATTGTGGTGTTCATAAATTTTACGAACAAGATATAGAAAATGCGCCTTTAGAAGGAGATTGGTGGAAGGATAATCAAAGAAAGATTCCTTATATGATTTATTCAAAGAACTTAAAATCAGAAGTTATATCAACAGCTGGTGGTCAAACAGATTTTAAACCGACAATATTATACTTGCTTGGCGAGGATAGAAGTGAATTTGAGAATAATTCAATAGGAAGAGTATTAGTGAATACGAATAGAGATGCTACAATCTTAAATGAAGGTCAAATTGTAGGAAACCCAAAAGATGAAAAAGAAGTAAAGCATCTAAAAGATGAATTCAAAGTTTCGGAAGCCATCATTGAAAAAAATTATTTTAAAAATAATAAGGAACATTAATAAATTATAAAATACATAATTAATACTGATTTTTAATGATAAATTTTAATATGAGATTTAACTTTTTAAAATCAGTATTAGTTATTTAGTCTAATAACATTTTTTATTAAGAATCAGTTAAAAGGAAGTGATGGATTACTTTGAATATTAAAAAGATACTTACAGTTTTGTCAGCATTAATTGCACTAAGCTTCATTCCAACATTAAATGTACAAGCAGATGTTACTGATACAAATATAACATCAAGCATTGGTTGGAAAAACGAAAATGGATCTTGGTATTATTATAAGTCTGACAACACAAAAGCAATTGGATGGATTAAACCGGATAATAATTGGTATCATTTAGATGAAGATAGTGGTAAAATGACAACTGGATGGTTAGAGGATAAAGGAAACTGGTACTATATGGATGATAATGGGGTTATGGTAAAAGGATGGAAACAGTTAGATGGTGACTGGTATCTTTTAACTGATTCGGGTGCTAGAGCAACTGGAATTCAGCAGGATAATTCTAATTTATATTATTTCAAAGATTCAGGGGTTATGGCTACAAATACTGGATGGACTAAGATAAATGATAAATGGTACTATTTTGATAAAGATGGAAAGATACATACTGGATGGGTTGAGAATAATGATAAGTGGTATTACTCAAACGATGATGGAAGTATGGTAACTGGTACTGATAAAATAGGAAATACAACATATGTGTTTAGTGATACTGGTGAGATGGAAACTGGATGGGTTAATGTGAACAATAACTGGTATTATTTCAATACTGATAGAAGTGTTGCGACAGGGTGGATAAATCTTGATGGAGTATGGTATTACCTAAATGATAATGGATCAATGGCAACAGGATGGGTTACATCAAATGGAAGCGACTATTACTATTTAGATCCTACTTCAGGAAAAATGCTAACGGATACTACCATAGATGGATATAAGATTGGATCGGATGGAAAAAGATATAAGCCACTTAATACAATTCCTTTAAGCACTAGCTCGAAGGGGTCAGGTGATACTATGAAAAAAATATATAACTCAGTAAATGATTCGGCAAATAAATATGAACTAGATTCAAAATTGATACTAGCTATAATTAAAGCAGAGTCAGATTTTGATCCAAAAGCAACGTCAAGCTCAGGCGCCACTGGATTGATGCAGATTATGCCTCAGAATTATACATATCTTGGAATGACAGACGGATATGATATAGAGCAAAATATCGATGGAGGGTCAAAATTACTAAAAGAATATCTAAACCAATTTAATGGTGATGTAAAAATAGCAATAGCAGCTTATAATGCTGGACCACAAAATGTAAAAAAAGATGGGGTCTTATCAGATGATGATTTATGTAAGATGTCACAAGGGGTTCAGGATTATGTTAAGAGAGTAATGCAATATTACAAGGATGGAAGCATTGCTATAGATGGAAAGAATCTTATAGAAGCATAAAATTAACTTCGTATTCAATTTAATTATATTTTAGCTAAAAAATAAAAAAGGGAGTGACAGGTTGTTTTGAATATTAAAAAGAGACTCACAGTATTATCTGTATTAATGGTACTAATTTTAATTCCAGGATTAAATGTACAAGCTGCAACTAGTGATACTAATATGACATCAAATATTGGTTGGAAGAATGAGAGTGGAGTTTGGTATTATT
Source organism: Candidatus Clostridium helianthi (assembly GCF_045310795.1). Lineage (NCBI taxonomy): Bacteria > Bacillati > Bacillota > Clostridia > Eubacteriales > Clostridiaceae > Clostridium > Candidatus Clostridium helianthi. The sequence goes on along the minus strand of NZ_JBJIAB010000045.1, from coordinate 29,190 downwards.
ATAAGTCAGATAATACAAAAGCGATTGGATGGATTAGACCAGATAATAATTGGTACTATTTAAATGAAGATGACGGTAAAATGAAAACCGGATGGGTAAAAGACAAAGGTAACTGGTATTACATGGATGAAAGTGGAGCTATGGTAAAAGGATGGAAACAGTTAGATGGTGATTGGTATTTCTTAACTGATTCAGGAGCTATGGCAACTGGAATTCAGAATGATGGTTCAAATTTGTACTATTTCAAAGATTCAGGAGTAATGGCAACCAATAGTGGATGGAATAAAATAAATGATAAATGGTATTACTTCGATAAAGGTGGAAAAATCCATATTGGATGGATCAAGAATAATAATAAATGGTACTATTTAAAGACTGATGGAAGTATGGTAACTGGTATTAATAAGATAGACGGTACAACATACAAATTTACTGATAGCGGAGATATGGAAACTGGATGGATTACTATAAACAATAATTGGTATTACTTTAATAATGATGGAAGTATGGCAACAGGATGGGCTTATCTTAATGGAGCGTGGTATTACTTAGATAAAGATACAGGAAAAATGCTTACTAACACTACTAAAGATGGATATAAGATTGGATCTGATGGTAAGAGGTATGAAGATTCAAGTCAGAATACTTCTGGACCAAGTGGCAGCGGAAGTGCGTCAAATCAAAGTTCTACTGGATCAAGTAGTAGTAGTGGAAGCACTTCAGGTCAGAGTCCTTCTGGATCAAGTAGTAGCGGAAGCACTCCAGGTCAAAGTTCTTCTGGTTCAAGTAGTAGTGGGAACACTTTAAGCAAATATTATGGTATAGATATTAGTAATTATGATGGGTACATAGATTTTAATTCAGTAAAATCAAGTGGAGTTCAATTAGTGTATATAAAAGCAACTGAAGGAACAACTTTTATAGATCCGTATTTACAGGCTAATTATAATGGGGCTTCATCAGCTGGATTAAAGGTTGGCTTCTATCACTTCTTAGTTGGGACAAGTGCTCCAGAAACTCAAGCCGATAATTTTTATAATAGCATAAAGGATAAAAGAAACGATTTGAAGCCAATGTTAGATATAGAAGCTACAGGATTTGATATTATGGATTATGCTTTAAGATTTATAGCCGAATTCAAGAAAGTAAGTAATATGGATATAGGTATATACACATATAGTAGCTTTATTAGCAATCTAGACGGCAGATTATCTAACTATCCTTTATGGGAAGCAAATTATAATAATACTCCATTTCAAAACCTGCCAACAAATAAAATATGGTTTTCAAGAGTTGGACATCAATACAGTGAGACAGGATTTGTTAATGGAATAAACCATGATGTTGATTTAGATGAATTTACACAAGGAGTTTTTAAATAATTAGCTATAAATACTCAGTATATATGTTGCAATAGTATACTTAACCTTAAAAGTTCTAATAAGACGAATATTTAATTAAGGTAAATTATAGAATTCAATAGCAACATATACTATGCTGCTATCTAATAAAAAACTATTAAGACACACATAGATAAGACATAAGAGGGATGAAAAATGAAGTATAACAATAGGAATAACCCAAATAAAAACATTAAAGTAGCAAAGATCACAATTCTATTTATTATTATTTCCATATTGGTTATAACAGTAGGTAACATAGTAATGCAAAGATTTTCAAATAATACAAAAACTGTACAAGCACTTGATGGTAACCAGAATGCAAAATCTGAATCAAGTGATAATCAGAGTAAAAGTGAAACGGATAGTGACGAACTTAAATCAGAAAGTAATTCAGAAGTAGAAAACTCAGCATTTGTAGAAAAATATTTAAATCAGCAAATGAAAGGACAAAGGCCTGATGGAGCTGATGGTAAGAAAGTTGTTTATTTGACTTTTGATGATGGGCCATCAGAAACAGTTACCCCTCAGATATTAGATATTCTTAAGAAAGAAGATGTACATGCAACTTTCTTCCTTATAGGAAAATATATAGATAAAGATCAGGCAAGCAAAGATTTAGTAAAAAGGGAGTTTGATGAAGGTAATGCAATAGGTAATCATACTTATTCGCATGATTATAACTACTTATATCCAAATGGAAAAATAAATTTGGAGAATTGTATGTCCGATTTTGAGAAAACAAATCAATCTTTGAAAAATATTTTAGGACAAGATTTTTCAACAAGAGCTGTTAGATTTCCAGGAGGGCAAATGACTTGGGACAAGAAAGATCCGTCAGGAGCAGAAGCTATGGACAAAGCGTTGCATGACAAGGACTATCATCAAATTGATTGGAATTCGTTATCTGGAGATGCAGAAGGTGCTCCTAAAAAAGCAGAACAGTTAAAACAAGAAGTTATAAAAACTGTGGCAAACAGGGAAAAAGCAATAATATTAATGCATGATACGTACGGAAAAGAAGAAACAGCAAAAGCATTGCCAGAAGTTATAGAATATTTAAAGGGACAAGGATATGAATTTAAAATTATAAAATAATTATTAGGCAACTGGACTTGTTGTTTTGGGGATTATGCCTTATATGACTATGCTAATTTTCATTTAATGTTTATATAGCTCTTTATGCTAATAAAACACTAAATGAAAGTGGCATAGTTTATTTTTTTATATAAAGATAATTTTTTAATAGTTATATTTGGCACAGTTTATGACATATTCAATCTAGATAGTTAAGGATTTTTAAAATGGATATAAGTATTCAGTTTTGGGATTAGGATCTTTTTCTATATGTTCGACTACTATAACTGGGTTCACTGCATACTTGACTGTTTCAGTTTTAAGTTTGCCCCTTATTTTTACCCATGTATCCTTACTGTAGATTTCTTGATTATTACTATCACATTTAATTCCTACAACTTGTAAATCAGCTGCACAACACGCCATTACAAATCTACCTATTATGAATTCATTATCGTTAAGGGTTGTGTCTTTATAAACAAATCCTGTTATTTCTATTTCTTGTCCATCATAGTTATTTGCATTCTCTGTAAGTTCATCAAAGGAGTGCAGAAAATTGTTGACATCTACTTCTATAACATTATCTTTAATATATAAATCATCATCATATTTACCCTGCTCAACATTGTTGATCTTTTGGTCTGAGGGATTAGGCTTAGAATTGTCATAAGTTAAATTGGAGCTTAATGATCCGCTAAAATTTGCGCCTATATCATCAGTTTTTATTGAAGAATTTGCACTGGTACTTTGCATGAAAAATACCATAACTAAGGGAATGATGAAGACTACATAATTCCTTAACTTGGTATTCTTCTTTTTGGTTCGACGACTGTCTGTAATTAGAAATAACGCAATTGCAAACATTGCTAGCATTCCTAAAATAGCAAATGGAATAATTCTTGGATGGACATACATTATTATTTCATTATTCTTAATTATCTTAAAGTAAAATATCCCGAAACATAGCAATATCAGTATTTTAATAACTATATCTGAACTAATTCTTTTCATATGCTACCCCTTTCAATTAATTTATCTATAATAGCCATGGAATATATGATAATATATTGAGCTATTTTTCAATATTATCAAGTTAATTTGCAGTTAATCAAAATGCTAAATGATACTAAAATAATAGTAAATATTAATTTTAATACAAATTTCTTTTTAAAGCTTCCAAAAAGCATCATTGTATTTTTTACATCTAACATGGGTCCAACTACTAAAAATCCAAGTATAGAGCTTATTGGAAAGGCTCTTAAAAAACCTTTGGCAACAAATGCATCTGAAGTTGAACAAACTGAAAGTAAGAAAGATAATAAAATCATTACAAGAAGAGAAACTCTACTATCATTAGAAATGTAAGTATTGCTACTTATAAATGTCATACTTTGAAAAATACTAGATAGAAAAGTTCCAATAATCATATATTTACCTATATTAAAAAATTCATCTCCTGCATGAACGAATATTGCCTTGACTTTTTGTAGCTTACTTTCTGAATAATCCTGTTTACCATCACAAAAACCGCAATCACATGTATCTATATCAGAATTATTTTTTAAAATTTCTTCATCCTTCTTAGTAGTAAACTGCATAATTAAACCTACTAAAACAGAGATTAATATTCCAGTAGCTAACCTGTAAATTAAGACAGATACCATACCTGGAAAAGCATAGAGAGTTGCAATAATTGCTATTGGATTTACAATTGGCGCTGCAAGCATAAATGTAATTCCTGCTGCTATAGGAACATTCTTTTTCATAAGCCCTTTAACCACAGGGATTGTCCCACAATCACATATTGGAAATAATAAGCCTGCAAAAGCTGCAATTACACAAGATAAAAAACTATTTTTTGAAAATAGTTTAATAAATGTATCTCTTGATATACAAATTTGAATTATTGAAGATACAAAGCTACCGATAAGAATGAAGGGAAAACCTTGAATTAATATGCTTATAAATACATCATAAAATTTTTTGAATCTATCTAAATACGCACTGGATATCTTAATATTTAATGTTGACATCGTAATCAAAAAAATGAATAAAAATAGTACAAAACCTGAATATAAAAAAGTATTAAAGAATGAAAAACCGTGCCTTGTAGTTTTTACATATTCTTTTTTAGTTGATATTTTATTATCTGTTATGTATAAATGCATTAGTATATCAGCAGTCTCATTAATATTTTCAATTTCTTTTTGTATGTTTAAAAGTTCTTTTTTATCTAACTCGACTACATTGTTCAAAATTATAGTCTCACTATTAAAAATATGAGTGTTAATAATACTTTTCATATTTCTGAAATACATATTAAAGCTTGTTGTATCAATAGTATTTATTATGTTATCAATTCTACATATACTCTTTATCTTTTTTGTATTAAATATATTAATTACTTTAGTAGAATCTTTCATACCATTTATTTCGATAAAAATCCTATTAGGAGCATGTTTACTTACGATTTCGGTTATATAACTTTCATCAATTTCTTTATTCTTATCAACATTAATTACTACTATTGGATTTTTATTATTAAAGTCATCCTGTATTTGACAGTCTCCAAATTCATCTTGTATAACAACGATAACTTCATCTTGTAATTCTTTTCTTTTTAGCATAGAATTTATAAACCTCGTTTTTCCAGAGCCAAGAAATCCAAGAACTATTTCTACATTTGCTTTCATATTTTCACCTCAAAAAAGCCTATTCAAATTATTTACGAATTTTTTATTTCAACAAGTTTTGGTGTACATTTAAATAAATTATATATATCTACACAAAAAATTACAAGAATAGTACTTACATATGCTATTCTTGTAATAAATTATTAATAATGAGTTTGTATCTTGTTCATTTAAAATTTATTAATTAAAAAATTAAGTAAAATCCTTAAAGTATTCCGTTGATGTACATATGTTGCAATTAGTTCTCTACATTATATGCCTTGTCCAGTTATTCTCTAATCATATAGATTTTAGCACGGTTTTGTTATTGAAAAAGATATTGAAATATTTATTATAAAACTATATATCATAAAATTTCTAATGTTTATTATTTCTTCAAATTAGATTCAACCATAAGTTCATAGAATTGTTTAGGGGAAATGCTGTATTCATTCTTAAAGGCTCTAAAAAAATTTGAGTAATCACCAAATCCAGATTGTTTGTAAACGCTATTTATCGGATAATTTTTAAGAATTAATTCTTTAGATTGTATTAATTTTTTTTGTACGATATACCTATGGATTGTAGTACCAGTATACTTTTTGAATTCTCTAGATAAATGGAATTTACTAAGATAAAATTCTTTAGAAAGCTCATCAATTGTAAGTTCTTCATTAATATGATTATTAATATATTCAACTATTCCATCAATTAAGCTGCTCTTCGTCACATCAATGTCAAAATCAGATTTATGACTTAAAACAAGATTATTTAACTGTATTATAAGTTCTATAATATAGGCTTTATATAGCAAATCTTTACCTAAGCCTTTGTAGTTTTCAAGTTCAAGTAGCTTGCTAAGTTGTGCTCTTACATTCTGCTGAATTTGAAAATCAGCTCTTATAACATTTGCTTTCTCTACGTTTTCAAAGCACTGGGTAAGATCCGTTTCTGGCGTTGACAATTCATTTAGAAAAGATTTGTTGATCCAGAGTACAATACGCTCATAAGGCATTTTCATGCTATTAATAACAGCGCGGTGTAGTTCTCTTGTATTAATTAATACTATGTCACCTGATTTTAGATTATATGACTTACCTTCTATCAAATATGTAACATCTCCAGAAAGGTATAGATAAAACTCATAAAAGTCATGATTGTGTAGGTATTGAAATGGTACATCAGTATTTAAGAAGTGAAAGATTTCGTAGTCACTGGAAAGCATATGTTTTCGTGTAAAAAACTCATGTATTTTTCTCTTCATTGATATCACCTCTTCGACGAATTGTATAAATTGCGATAAAATTACTGAATTATTAAACAATTAAACGTTTTAAATTGTGAAAGAGATTATTTGTATAAGTGATTTTTAATAAAACTGAGATACATTATATTTTACTATAGCAATTTTTGCAAGTTTTGAAGCAATTAAAACATATTTTTTATATAGTTGTATAGCTATAATTTAATCATAGCAATTAGGGAAAAGCAAGTGAAAAGATTTACTATACAAGTCTTTGTAAACGATTCTTAGACAGCAAGACTATACTCATAGTTACCATACAAGTATGGTAAAACACGCCAATGGGGGAGAATATAAGTATGACTTTTAAAATAAGTAAGAATTCTACGAGTAAGGTTATATATCATAATCTCAGAGAAGAAATTATTAATCTATATCTTGAGCCTGGTACAAGCATTTCTGAAAAAGAACTTTCTGAAAAATATAATGTAAGCAGAACTCCAGTTAGAGAGGCTCTTGTTCGATTAGCTCAAGAAGGCTTAGTACAAATTTATCCTCAGAAAGGCACAGTTGTTTCATTAATTGACTTATCTGCTGTTGAAGAAGAAAGATTTTTACGTGAGCATTTAGAAAGAGCTGTAGTAAAAGAAGCCTGCATGGAATTTCCAAAGGAAAATATATTGGCTTTGGAAATGAATTTAAAGTTTCAAAAAATGTATATAGAAAATAAAGATTATAAAAAATTATTTAATACAGATGAAGAATTTCACAAGATAATTTTTGAAGGATGCAGCAAGAAGAGGATATGGAATAGTATTAATGATGGAAGTACCGAATTTCAAAGAATTCGTGTATTAAGATTAACAGTTAATTCTAGTTGGGATAATATCTATCTGCAGCACAAAGAAATATTTAATGCTATAAAAAATAAAAATCCAGAGATGGCAGAAGAATTCATGAAGAAGCATTTAAATATGGTCATCTTTGATAAAACACAAGTAAGAGAAAGTTATCCTAATTATTTCAAAGATTAGGGGTATATAACATATTTAAATATTAGATGCCATGATATTTAAATCATCTGATATTAAAAAAATTTTCAATTTAGGGAGGTGAGGCCTATATAGAGCATTCAATTTAAACTCTTTATATGCTGGCAAAAAACTATACGGTAAAACCAAATTAGATAAAATGACAGGAGGTATATTATTATGAAAATGGGTTTCAGATGGTATGGTGAAGGTAACGATACCGTAACACTTGAGCAAATTAAACAGATTCCCGGTGTAGAAACGATTGTTTGGGCTCTTCATGATATGGCAGCTGGTGATGAATGGCCTATGGAAAAAATTCTTGAAGTAAAGAAATCAGCTGATAAATATGGATTTAATTTAGATGTTGTTGAAAGTGTTAATGTTCATGAGGACATTAAATTAGGACTTCCAACTAGAGATAAATATATTGAAAATTACAAAAAGACAATAGAGAAACTAGCCAAGGTTGGCGTAAAAGTAATTTGCTATAACTTTATGCCGGTATTCGATTGGTTGAGAACTGACTTGTACAAAAAAACAGAAGATGGTTCAACAGCTCTTTTCTATGAAAAAGCAAGGATTACAGATATAGATCCAATGGAGTTGGTTAACAAGATAGCATCAAATCCAGATCTCACAATGCCAGGTTGGGAGCCAGAAAGATTAAAGAATCTGACACAACTTTTTGAAGCATATAAAAATGTTACAGAAGAAGATTTATGGAATAACTTGAAATATTTCTTGGAGCAAATTATTCCTGTAGCTGAAATCAATGATATTAAGATGGCAGTTCATCCGGATGATCCACCTTGGTCAATATTTGGTTTACCAAGGATAGTTAAAAGTAGAAACGACTTAGCAAGATTATTAAAGCTTGTTGATAGTCCATATAACTGCCTTACTCTTTGTAGCGGTGCTATAGGCTCAAATCCTAATAACGATGTGCCAGCAATGATAAGAGAATTTGGAAACAGAATTGCCTTTGCTCATATTAGAAATGTAAAGATTTATGAAAATGGTGATTTTATTGAAACATCTCATAGAACTTGTGATGGCTCATTAGATATATGTGACATAGTAAAAGCTTACCATGAATTTGGATTTACTGGATATGCGAGACCAGATCATGGAAGACATATATGGAATGAGCAGTGTAGACCAGGTTATGGACTTTATGATAGAGCTCTTGGAATTATGTATATCTGGGGGATATGGGATACACTACAAAGAACTAAATAAGGCTTAAGAATAAATAAAATTAGAGATTGCAATAAAATCTTGGATTTATTAATCCTAAGATATAAAAGATAATTAAAATTGGTAATGCTATTAATAGTAGTTTTAAAGAGGTGAAAATAGGAATGAGTAATGCCAAATTAATACTAAGCAAAGAAAGTATTAAAAACAGCGAGTTATGGGAAAATGCTGGAATAGAACTTCCAAAGTTTGATCATGATAAGATGTCAACTTTAACTAAGGAAAATCCTACTTGGGTGCACTTTGGAGCAGGAAATATATTTAGAGGCTTTATAGCGATGTTGCAACAAGAACTTTTAAACAATAAAAGAGTAACTGGAGGTATTGTTGCTGTAGAAGGATATGACTATGAAATAATAGATAAAATTTATGCGCCTCATGATGATTTAAGTTTGTTAGTAATTATGAAACCAGATGGAAGCTTGGAGAAAAAAGTTGTAGGAAGCATAGGAGAAAGCCTAGCTTGTGACTATTCAAGGGGACAAGATTGGAATAGATTGAAAGATATATTTTCAAATCCAGCATTACAAATAGCAAGTTTTACGATAACTGAAAAAGGTTATAGTGTAAAAAATCTATTTAAAGAAGATATAACAGATGGATTAGAACATCCTGTAAGTATTATTGCTAAAGTTACTTCTTTAGTATATGTGAGATATAAGAATGGACAACTTCCAATAGCTTTTGTGAGTATGGACAATTGTTCGAAAAATGGTGAAAAGCTTCATGATGCAATGGAAACAATAGCAAAGAAATGGACTGAAAATGGATTAGTTGATAAAGGATTTCTACAATATATCAATGATGATAAAAAGGTATCGTTCCCTTGGAGTATGATAGATAAAATTACGCCTAGACCATCTCAAAGTGTTAAAGATACTCTAGGAGAAAACGGTTTTTACAGTACTGAGATTATATGTACTAGCAAGAATACTTATATTGCACCTTTTGTAAATGCAGAAGGACCTCAGTATCTTGTTATAGAAGATGATTTCCCAAATGGACGAATGGCATTAGAAGAGGCTGGAGTATTTTTAACAAACAGAGAAACAGTCGAGAGAGTTGAAAAAATGAAGGTTTGTACTTGTTTAAATCCGCTACACACTTCTTTAGCAGTCTTTGGATGTTTACTTGGATATAATTTAATTGCAGACGAAATGAAAGACCAAACTCTAAAGAAACTAGTAGAAAAGATTGGGTACGACGAAGGAATGCCAGTTGTTGTTGATCCTGGAATATTAAAACCTGAAGATTTTATTAAAGAAGTACTTGAAGTTAGACTTCCGAACCCATATATACCAGATACTCCTCAAAGGATTGCATCAGATACATCTCAAAAGGTTGGTATAAGATTTGGGGAGACAATCAAGGCTTACAGAGATAGAGTAGATTTAGATACTAAAAACCTTAAATACATTCCGCTTGTTATTGCAGGTTGGTGCAGATATTTAATGGGAATAGCTGATGATGGTAATGCAATGGAATTAAGTCCAGATCCATTATTAGATGAACTAAAGAAATATGTAGCTAATATAAAATTAGGAACTATAGAACAATTAGGAGATACTCTAAAACCGATACTAATGAATGAAGAAATTTTTGGCGTAGATCTTTATGTTATAGGATTAGGAGAAAAAATTGAAGGTTATTTCACCGAAATGATTTCTGGAACTGGTGCTGTTAGGTCTACTTTAGAAAAGTACTTAGAATGCAGATAGTTTATGGTGAAATTAAGATCTGTAAAAAATAACATTTTTATCATTCCAGTTTATTATATTCTGGCAAATAATATAAACAAAGAATGATAAAAATGCTAAGAAAATTATTAAGAAATACATTATAACACAAATTGTACTAACTAACAATCTTGCTTAGATTATGAAGATTTAAAGAAATATTAGAGTTGGGAACATAATCTAAGTAATGAAAATTTACAAAGATTAGTGTAAAAGAAAACGTTATAGTAGGGTGTTGGATATATAAAGATTACGATAATGTACTCTAATTAGCAGAGTGTGTACCGTTAAATAAAATCCATTCAATACTTTACAAATATTAAACTTTTATTTGAAAGTAGGATGATGAATTTGAAGAAATTTATGGATGAAAATTTCTTATTATCTAATAAAACAGCTATAGAGTTATATCATAATTATGCAAAGAATATGCCTATTATCGATTATCATTGTCATATTGATCCTAAGGAGATATATGAAAATAAAAAATTTAATAACATAACTGAAGCATGGTTGTACGGGGATCACTACAAATGGAGAGTAATGAGATGTAATGGTATAGATGAAAAATATATTACAGGTGATGGCAGTGATTATGATAAATTTTTAGCTTGGGCAAAAACCATACCTATGTCTATAGGAAATCCTCTTTATCATTGGACTCACTTAGAGCTTCAAAGGTTCTTTAAAATATATGAACCGCTTGATGAAGACACTGCTCCAGCAATTTGGAAAAAAGCAAACGAATTATTGAGTGGAGAAGGATTTAGAGCAAGAGATTTAATTACAAAATCAAAGGTTGAAACTATATGTACAACTGATGATCCTACTGATACTTTAGAATATCACATTAAGCTTAAAGAAGACGAGAGTTTTAATGTAAATGTTTTACCAACTTTCAGGCCAGATAAAGGAATAGAAATAAACTTAGATGGTTTTGTTTTATGGGTAAAAAAATTAGAAGGAATATCGGAGATCACTATAAGTAATTATGATGAATTTCTAAATGCATTTGACTCAAGAGTAAGGTATTTCCATTCGGTTGGATGTAGGATAGCAGACCATGGTATAGATGGGACAGTAGTTTATGCAGATGCATCAAAAGAAGATGCAGCAGCTATATTTGCTAAAGCCTTAAATGGAGAAGTAGTAAGCATTGATGAAGAAAAGAAGTATAAAACTTATACATTAACACATGTATTTAAACTTTATCATGAACTTGGATGGGCTATGCAGCTTCATATAGCTGCGCTAAGGAATAATAATAACAGAATGTTCGAAAAAATAGGCCCTAATACAGGATTTGATTCAATTAATGATGAGAGTATAGCGTACCCATTATCTAGAATTTTAGATTCTGTAGATAAGGAAAATTCACTTCCTAAAACAATTTTATATACGTTGAATCCAAAGGATAATTATGTTCTTGGAGCTATGATAGGAAATTTTCAGGGAGAGGGGATTCCAGGAAAAATGCAATTTGGTGCAGCTTGGTGGTTTAACGATAATAAAGATGGAATGATTGAACAAATGAAAGTGTTAGCAAATCTTGGATTATTAGGTCGTTTTGTTGGAATGTTAACGGATTCTAGAAGCTTCTTATCATATACAAGACATGAGTATTTTAGAAGAATTGCCTGCAATTTAATCGGAGAATGGGTAGAAAATGGTGAAGTACCAGGAAATATTAAATTGCTAAAAACAGTTGTTGAAGGTATATGCTACAACAATGCAAAGGAATACTTCAATATTTAGATATAAGATTGCTAATTAAAAATATTAATTAAAGAAAGAGGTAGATTATATGTCTATAAAAGATAAAAAGATTACTTTACCTAGATGTATTGGATATGGATTAGTTGATATAATGGGCGGCGGAGCCTTTACAATAATTGGAGCTTTCTTATTGTTTTTCTATACAACTTATTGTGGACTTACACCTATACAAGGGGCATCTATTGTTGCAGTTGCTCGTTTTGTAGATGCAATTGCCAGTCTTTTTATAGGGAGTATATCTGATAATTTTTATAAAACTAAGCTTGGAAAGATATTTGGAAGACGTCGTTTCTTTTTATTAATTGGAGCGCCATTAATGGCAATCTATGTATTAATATGGACAATAGGAATGAATTACTGGTTTTATTTAAGTTGCTATTTATTATTTGAAATAGTTGCAGCCATGGTATTAATTCCATGGGAAACACTACCGACTGAAATGACAACTAACTACTCTGATAGAACTAAAATTTCTACTTGCAGATTAGTTATTTCTTCTTTAGGTCAGTTCTTAGGGACTTTTGTTCCTGCACAATTGATTGGACATTTTGGCCAAAAGAATCCTTATGCATATTTCTATAATGGATTATTTTTTGCAATATTGTATGCGATTTGTATATTTATAACATATAAAGCGACTTGGGAAAGAGAAATTACACCAGCGATGGAGCAAGAATTATTGGCTGCATCTCAATCTAAAGGGAATAGGAATTTTAGTGATTACTTAAAAGTGCTTGGGGAATATGCATCTACATTTAAGCTAAAAAGTTTCAGGAAACATTTGGGACTGTATTTATTATCGTTTACTGCTGGGGATATATTTAATGCTGTATTTTTATTTTTCTGTGTTTATAATTTAAAGGTTTCATCATCTTTTGGTGCATATTTGCTTTCATTTAGCATTATTGGTATACCAGGAACAATTATAGGTGGAATTTTATTTTTAAAACTTGGACCTACTAAATTATATAAGATTACGTATACATTTATGATATTAAGTGTACTAGCATATTATGGAGTTTATTTAGCTGATCCTGAAGCTAAGACTGCTATTTTACTTGGAATATCTATAGTTTACTTTGCATTTAGATCCTTGGCGGTTCTAACTCCTTGGACAGTGTTCCCATTTATTCCTGATGTTGATGAAATTGTTTCGATGAAAAGAAGAGAGGGACTTTTTGCAGCAGTTATGACTTTTACTAGAAAGAGCACTGTAGCCATTGCTACATTTTTAATCGGCGTTGTGTTGCAAGAAGGAGGATTTGTTAAAGGTCAAGAGGTTCAATCTCCTCAAACAGTACAGATTATTGGATATGTTTTACTTATTGGATGTGTTGGTTTGTTTGCATTATCATTAATACTTGCATTTACTTTTAAGCTTAATAAAGAAACTCATCAGATATTAATAGATGAAGTTGAACGTTTGAAAAATGGTGGTTTAAAAGATGATGTTGACTCAAACACAAAAGAAGTTGTTGAAAGTCTTACTGGATATAAATATGAGGATGTTTGGAAACAGAATTTTACACAAGATAATTTAATGAATAGTATCAGTTAAGTTATTTTGCTACTCTTATAATGTTATATAGATATAGGTTGTTAAATAATTGAGTTTTGACAGTTGTTGAAAAAAATCATAATTGAACAACCTATATAACAAGTTTATAAACTGACAATCTACGCCTTAATAGGTTGTTGATAGATTAATAAGTATAAATTAGTAGTTTAGGAGGAAGTTACATGTTATTAAAGGAATTTATGTCTATAAATAGAATACAGAATGGTTATTTAGTGAAGGGGGATACCGCAGATATAAAAATAATTTTTATGTCAGATGATATTATACGTGTTAGAGCTTCTTTTGATAGAAAGTTTGAGGAAGCATCTTATACATTGGTTACGACTGCATGGGAGGATCGTTTTGATTCTTTACTTGCAGAAGAACGTGAAAGAATAGAAGCATTAGATATTCCTTTTGAAGAAAATGAAAAAGAAATTATATTTTATACAAAAACATTAAAATTAGTACTAGCTAAATCACCATTACATTTTTCTATATATAAATTAAATGGAGAAAAGTTATACAGTGATCTTGTAGATAGAGCTTTTGAATGTGATCAACTAGGAAGAATTTCTCATTATAATGAGGTTGATTTACAAAATGATCATTTCTACGGATTTGGTGAAAAGACTGGAAAGTTAGATAAAATGGGTAGAAGAATGCGTATGTCGCCTAAAGATGCAATTGGGCATGATCCTGAATTTGGAGATCCTTTATATAAACATATCCCATTTTATATTAAGTTAAATAACAATAATCATCATGCCATTGGACTTTTCTATCATAATTCCTATGATTCAGTATTTGATATGGGTAATGAAATTAGTGGATATTGGCCTCGTTATAGTTATTATCAAGCTGATGGAGGAGACATTGATCTATTCTTTATCAATGGACCAAAAGTTGAACAAGTCTTAGATAATTACACAAAACTTACAGGAAAGCAGGCAATGCCTCCTAAACAAAGCTTAGGTTATACAGCTTCTACAATGTATTATGCTGAACTTGAAAAAGATTGCGATAAGGAAATATATGAAGTAATTAAAAAGCATTTTGATGAAAAAATGTATATAGACAACTTTAAATTAGCATCTGGGTATTCTTCTGGAGAAGAAGATAATTTAAGATATATTTTCAATTGGAACAAAAATAGATTTCCGAATTCAGATGAATTTATGGAAAAAATGAATGAAATGGGTCTTAATGTTATACCAAATTTAAAACCAGGGATTTTAGCTAAGCATCCTTATAAAAAAGAATTTGAAGAAAATGATGTATTTATTAAAAATCCAGATGGAAAAGGAGATTATAATGGCCGTTGGTGGGGTGGTGTTGGAAGATTTGTAGATTTTACTAAGCCATCAGGTAGAGAAACGTGGAAGAAGCTACTTAAAGAAAATATTTTAAGCAAAGGAACTATAACCGTTTGGAATGACAACTGTGAATATGATGGAATAGAGGATCGTAATGCTGTATGTGATTTTGATGGAAAACCAGGCACTATGGCGGAACTTAAAATAATGCATTCTAATTTAATGGCTTATGTTGGAAAGCAAGCTGTAGCTGAACTTTATCCAAACCGCCGTCCATATATTATAAACCGTGCTGGATTTGCAGGTATTCAAAGGTATGCACAAACATGGGCAGGAGATAATTTGACAGACTGGCGTACATTAAAATTTAATATAGCAACTATTGTTGGAATGGGGTTATCAGGAGTAGCAAATACAGGTTGTGATATCGGGGGCTTTGCAGGAGGTGCTCCAGAAGGAGAACTATTACTAAGATGGATTCAAAATGGTATATTCCAGCCAAGATTCTGCATTAATTCAGCCAATAATGATAATACTGTTACTCAGCCATGGATGTATGAAGAAAATAATGAATTTGTACGTAATGCATATAGTCAGCGTTATAGAATGTTACCATATCTATATTCTTTAATGTATGAAGCTCATACTACTGGTAAATCAATAATGCGTCCATTACTCATGGAATTCCAAGATGATGTTAATTGTTATGATGATCAATATATGACATTTATGTTTGGACCATCTGTTTTAGTTGCAAATGTATTGGAAAAGGGAGCGAAGTCAAGAAAACTTTACTTGCCAGAAGGCTGTACTTGGTATGATATGAATAATAATATGGCTGAATATAAAGGCGGACAAGTAATAGAAATTCCAGTTACCCTTAACAGTATTCCTATGTTTCTAAGAGGCGACGGAATTTTCATAACAAACGAAGAAGTAAAGCATATTACTACGGATAAAATGAAGACATTAGACATTTTAATCGGTGGAGAAGCAGAAAGAAGCTTCAATTTCTACAATGATGATGGTGTAACTAATGATTTTGAAAAAGGTATATATGAAAATACAGAAATCAATGTAAGCGGAGGAGCACGTAAGAAAATTTCTTTTAAGACAATAGGAAGTTATGAAGCTGGAATATCTGATCTTACGATTAAATTAGTAAGTAAAGAGAAAGGTGCATATTGGGTTTCTGTAGACAATGAACAAATACCTCGTTTCTTAAACAAATCATCTTGGGAAAAAGCAGAACAAGGATGGTACTATGAATTATCAGATAGAACAGTGTTAGTAAAATGCAAGAAACCAGCAAAGAAAGAATTTGAAATTATAATTTCTTGTGAAAGATTTGATTTAATTGGTATGGGAGACGAATAGTACTGAATGCTTAAACCTAGACTTATACCATGACTCACCGAAAGGACAGGTACTCTGTTGTTTCGGTTACTGAGAATAAGTTTAGGATTTCTACCATCAGAAGTTGCACCATTTCTGCATGTTCCCCAGACAAGCTGGTGACAAGCAAATATGGAACAACTTCTGATGAAGAAATGCCTGAAACTTATTCTCTAATGTAACACTGCACAAAAGAGTACCTGCCCTTTCTGGTAAAGCATATTCTTAAAGGCATAAGTCCAAGTTATAAGGTATTTATCTAATAATAGAAAAAATAGTATTAAAATTTATCTAAGCAAAGGAGAATTGTTATGGCTTTTCAAGAAAAAAGTTTTGAATCATTTAATAAAAGGGACATGGTACAAGCTTGGATTTATACTCCTTTTCGTAAACCAAGGGGAATCATTCAGCTTGTGCATGGGTATCATGAACATTCACGTAGATATATGCACATGATATTAAAATTGAATGACGCAGGGTTTATAGTTGCTGCGGATGATCATGTAGGACATGGAAAAACCGCTTATGTTTCGGACAATTGGAGTGATTGGAGAGATAAAGGTTATATGACAATGGTAGAAGATGAACATTCACTTCGTAAAATTGTTCAAGAAGAATATCCAGATTTACCTTATTTTATGTTTGGGCATAGCATGGGATCGATGGTTGCAAGATGTTATGCTACCATTTATGGAAAAGGAATTGATGGTTTGATTTTATGTGGAACTTCAGGAGTAATTCCAACAGCAAGTTCAGTAATACCTGTTTTTAAAAACTTAATAGATGAAGGTAGAGGAGAAGAAGTTGATCCTTCTTGCTTAGAGATGCTCATGGGATGGATGTGGAAAACAGAACGTTATGAAGAAAATCCTGTTACTTCAAATACATGGGCATGTGGTGATCCTGATGTAAATGCAGACCATGCAAGAGATATATATAGTGATCTTCTAATGCAGCCTAATATACGTTCACTATATTATTTTGCAAATTTAATGAATGATATTGTTGGTGTTAAGTGGGCAGAGAAAGTGCCGACATCAATTAAAGTTTACAATATTGCAGGAGATAAAGATCCAGTTGGTCTGTACGGAGAAGGTGTTTATGCTGTGTCGAATTGGCTTGCAGAAACAGGGCACATGGTAAAGACAAAAGTTTATTCAGGATATCGTCATGAAATACAATATTATTTAGATATTAGGGATCAAGTTGAAGATGGAGTCATAGATTTTGTGAACTGTATTATTGAGAAGTAGATAAGCATTTCTCAATTCGCTAAAATAGTTGATAAGACGAGGCTTATATTGTAAATAGGGTAAAAATTATAAAATAAATATACTAGGAGATAGCATTATGAAGATAAGTAATAAAATTATAAGTCTAAAAAATATTGATAATTATTTAGAAATCACTACTAATGCAGCTAAATATAGAATTATACTTTTAAATGATAATATAGTAAGAGTTCGCTGTACTTTTGATGAGGAGTTTCAAGAAGAAGCATCATATGCTTTAGTTATGACAGCTTGGAAAGATAAAATGGACGAGTTATTAAAAGATGAAAGAAAACAAGTAGAAGCAATTAGCAGTAGTTATGAAGACTTAGGTAATTATATTATATTAGCTACAAAAAGTTTAAATATAAATATTTATAAAGAACCTTTTGGAGTAGAGATTACAGATAAGCAAGGTAATATACTACATTCAGATTTAAAAGAAAAATCATATGTAAAAGATAGCTTAGGAAGACTTTATCATTATTCATGTATGGATGATGAAGATTATTTTTATGGATTTGGGGAAAAAGCTGGGTATTTAAATAAGAAAAAGAGAAGAATGAGAATGCATAATGTAGATACTATAGGTTATGATTCAGAAAATACAGATCCATTATATAAGCATATACCTTTTTATATAAAATTTAATAATAAAAATAACATAGCTAGCGGAATATTCTATAACAATTCTTATGATTCTACTTTTGATATGGGATGTGAAAGAAGTGGATATTGGAATAAATACAGTTATTTCTGTGCTGATGGTGGAGAATTAGATGCATTTTTCATTTATGGACCTAAAATCAAAGATGTGGTAAGAAATTATACTGATTTAACAGGAAAAACTGCAATGTCTACAAAGTATTCCTTAGGATATATGGGATCAACTATGTATTACACAGAATTAGATAAAGATTCAGATAAAGCTATCTTACGATTTTTAGATAGATGTAAAGAAGAAGGAATCCCTTGTGATGGTTTCTTTATGTCATCAGGATATACTACAGGGGAAGATGGAAAAAGATATGTATTCAATTGGAATTACGATAGATTCAAAAACCCTGAAGATTTTGTAAGCCAAGTGAAGGAAAAAGGGGCTTGCGTGGCACCTAACATAAAACCAGGTATGTTAATTTCTAATCCGCTATACAAAGAATTTGATGAAGCTGGCGCTTATATAAAGGATGATGAAGGAGAAAAATCTCAAACAGATAGATATTGGGGAGGACAAGCTTCTTTCGTAGATTTTACAAATCCTAAGGGAAGAGAATTGTGGAAAAAGCATTTAAAAGAATCTTTAGTTTCGCTAGGAATTACATCTATATGGAATGATAATAATGAGTATGAAATAAATAATACAGAAGCAATTGGTCATTTCGAGGGCATGAAGAAAGAAATAAGTGGTTTAAGACCAATAATGCCAAATTTAATGGCATTTATGGCAAAGGAAACAGTCGCAGAAGTTTATCCAAATATAAGACCATATATAGTGAATAGGGCTGGATTTGCAGGGATTCAACGTTATGCTCAAACATGGGCTGGAGATAATAATACAAGCTGGAAGAGTTTAAAATTCAATATTCCAGTAATGCTTGGAATGGGCCTTTCAGGAGTTGCAAATCAAGGATGTGACATAGGAGGATTTTTTGGACCAGCACCTGAACCAGAACTATTTGTAAGATGGGTTCAAAATGGAATATTCCAGCCAAGATTCTCAATTCATTCTTGCAATACTGATAATACTGTTACAGAACCATGGATGTATCCATCTTATACAAAATATATAAAAGAAGCTATAAAACTTAGATATAAATTAGTACCATACTTATATTCATTGTTATTTGAAGCATCTAAAGAAGGATCACCAATTATGAGGCCTTTAATATATGAATTCCAAGATGATAAAAAGTTACTTGAGGAAAGCTTTGATTTTATGCTTGGAAGTTCTATTTTGATTGCAAACGTCCTAGAAAAAGGTGCAAAAACAAGAAAAGTATATTTACCTGAAGGAGCTGTTTGGTTTGATTGGGATACAAAACAGACATATGAAGGTGGACAGACGATTGAAGTTGAAGTTTCATTAAACTCAATTCCTATGTTCTTTAGAAGTGGAGCAATAATTCCAATTGCTGAAGGCTTAGCTAATATTCATAATGATTCAATAGAAACACTTAAGCTTCTAATAGAGCCATCAGAGGAATCAAGCTTTGTATTATATGAAGACGATGGTGTAACTAATAACTACAAAAATGGTGAATACTTAAAGACGTTAATATCAGTGAAGAGAGAAAATAGTGTTAAAATTGCATTTGAAAAAGAAGGCGGATATGACAAGCAGCCTAAAGAAATTAATATAGATTTAATATGTAAGGATATAGCTCCAGTTCAAGTTAACTTAAGAGATAAAAAGCTTGCCATGTTCCTAGATATAAAAGAATGGGAATTAAGCGAAGAAGGTTGGTATTTTGATATAGAACAAAAAACAACTAAAATAAAATATAAGAACATAAATGAAAATTATGATCTTAATGTTAATTTTAGCGTTAAAGATTTAATTTCTATATAAATTGCAATATGCATAGTTATATGTAAATATACATGAGAAAAAAGTATGATATAGATGCATTCATCTTACTTAAGATAGTTTATGGTTGTAAGAAATTATGGCACTAGTTATAATAAAATAAATGAAAAAATAATATAAATAAATAGAAGAGAATAAAATTAATAATTAATTCTATTTAGAATTTGAGGCTAGAGAAGAAGTATCTTTAGCCTTATTTTTTTTGTATTATAGTATATAATAGAAATTATAGGTAAATATTTTACAAGAAAATTTTGAGTAAATACATGTTGTAGAATATATAAACGAGTATGGAGGGATTAAGGGATGATAAAACTTATTGCAGCTGATATGGATGGAACACTGCTTAATAGCAATCATAAGATATCAAAGGAAAATATAGAAGCTATAAAAGTGGCTGAGAAAATGGGAGTGAAATTTGCAATTTCTACTGGAAGAATGTATGAAGATGTTAAACCCCTACTTGATGAATCTAATTTAAAATGTCAATGTGTCGTTCTAAATGGCGGAGAATACATAGATGAGAATGGAAAGGTATTAGAAGGAATTTACATTGATAGTAAGCAAGCAAGAGAAATTATAGATATGATATTAAAGGAAAAAATTATAGCTGAAATTTATACTAATGATGGATTATATAGTGTGAATACAATAGAGGAAGCATTAACTGAAGTTGCATACAGAATTATGGTATTCGACCCAGAAACAACTTTTGAAGATGCTATGGAAATGGCTAAAAATCATCCTCATTTTATTAATTTAAAATATGTTAAAGATATAAACGATTTTTTGAATAGTAATGTTAAGATAGGAAAATTTGTTGCATTTTATAACGATGAAGAGACAACTAAAAAGGTAAAGAACAAATTGGAATCAATAGGGGAACTTGCTATAGCATCAACTTTTACTAAAAATATAGAAATAAATAATAAAAATGCACAAAAGGGATTAATATTAGCAAGAGTTGCGGAAAAAATGGGGATAAAAAGAGATGAAGTAATGGTGATTGGGGATAGTTTTAATGATTACTCAATGTTTACTGAATTTACTCAATCTGTTGCTATGGAAAATGCAGTACCAGAAATAAAAGAAATAGCCAAGTATATAACTGATACCAATGACAATGCTGGAGTTGCTAAAGCTATTTATAAGGCTTTGAATTTAGAGAACAAAAAATATTAAAAGTAAATTTATATAATTTGTATGGAGAATATTAAACCGCTATGTTCTGGAATAAAGCCTTCTAGAACTATAGTGGCTTTTTTATTATACAGATAATTGATTTTAACTTTTTATAAATACTACTTGACATCTTTTGGTGAAAGCGTTAACATTATATTAAGTTTAGAAACCGGTTAACTAAAACGATAAACTAAAGCTAAAGTATAAAAAATATTGAAATTTAAACTCAAGTTTAAAAAATCAAAAATATTTGAAGTAGCGTGATAAGCATAGGGGGAATGTAAGAAGATAATCGATATTATTATGAACTCGCTGAAGGAATAATAAATTTTATAAATTGAACAAATGATTGCACAATAAAGCTAAAATTGTTTTTAATTATTAAATTATATGGAAATTAAAATGATTATTATGGGAGGATATGAAATGGATAAATCAAGTATTCAATTAACTTCTAAAAGGTGGAAAAGATTAATACCAGTAGCATTTATTACTTATAGCCTAGCTTACTTGGATCGTGCAAATTATAGTTTTGGTGTTGCAGGAGGTATGGGTGAATCTTTGCATATTACAGCATCGATAGCATCTCTTCTATCCGCCTTATTTTTCTTAGGATATTTCTTTTTTCAAGTACCAGCAGCATGGTTTGCAGAAAAGAAAAGTGCTAAAAAATTAGTTTTTTGGAGTTTAATATTCTGGGGGATATTAGCTGCTTCAAATGGCTTGATAACGAATGTAAAAGTTTTAATGGTTACTAGATTCATACTTGGAATAATTGAAAGTGCTGTTATGCCAGCTATGTTGATTTTTTTAAGTAATTGGTTTACAAAAAAAGAACGTTCAAGAGCAAATACATTTCTAATTTTAGGTAATCCAGCTACTGTTTTATGGATGTCTATTGTATCAGGATATTTAGTAAATTCTGTAGGATGGAGATGGATGTTTATACTTGAAGGAATACCACCAATTTTATGGGCGTTCTTCTGGTTGAAACTTTCAGATAATAAACCAAAGGAAGCAAAATGGTTAACTGAACAGGAAAAGAAAGATATTGATATGGTGATGGAAGAAGAACAAAAAGGCATAAAACCAGTAAAAAATTATAGAGAAGCATTTAAATCACCTAAGGTAATAATTTTATCATTTCAATATTTTTTCTGGAGTATAGGTGTTTACGGTTTTGTAATGTGGTTACCATCTATTCTAAAGGCAAGTCCTCAAATTAGCATTGTTTCAGCCGGTTGGCTATCATCATTGCCATATGCTTTAGCAGTAGTATTGATGTTAGTATCGTCTTATTATTCAGATCGTACCGGAAATAGAAAGACATTTGTTTGGGCATACTTATTAATAGGTACATTTGCATTTTTTGGTTCATATTTAATTGGGGCTTCAAACTTTTGGCTATCATATATTTTACTTGTAATTGCAGGAGGGGTTATGTATGCACCTTATGGTCCGTTTTTTGCAATAATTACAGAAATATTACCTAAGAATGTATCTGGAGGAGCAAGTGCCTTAATCAATAGTATGGGTGCACTAGGATCATTTGCAGGCTCATATGTCGTAGGATATTTGAATGGTATAACAGGCTCAGTAGATGCATCATATATATTTATGTCAGGGTCACTTTTATTATCAGTATTTCTAATGATTGCGGTTAAAACTTCTAAGGCATCGAATAAAATAGAAAATGCAGTAGAGGCTTCATAAATTAGTAATTCATTAGGTTATTGAATTTATACTATAAAAAGAATCTTATACAAACTAGACCTAATATTTAAGAGATAGAGGTAAGTCTTTTATTTAAAGTTTTTGTAAAGGATATCTAGAATAATAAACTTAATCAGATTAATATATAAATGATCGTGTAATGGCTTGACATTTTTTGGTGAAAGTCTTAACATTATATTATCACTTTAGAAACCGGTAAACTAAAACGATAAACTAATAGTGAATACGATTGTTAAAGCGATTTAATCTGATTGAGTTGATTAATAAATATGTTAAAGAAAAATAGAGAATAGTAGCATAAATTATTGAATCTTTGACAGTTAAGATTGATAATAAAAGTATTGAATGGAGGAATAAGTTATGCTGAAAAATTCTACAGATAAACAAAAGAACGTAACAATTGCAGATGTTGCTGCTTATGTAGGAGTCTCTAAGACAACAATATCTAGATATCTAAACAAAAATTTTGAATTTATGTCACAGGAAACTCAAGAAAAAATAGATGAAGCAATTAAAGTATTAAAATATAGGCCAAATCGTATAGCTCAAACACTAAAAGCTAAAAATTCCAATATAATTGGGGTAACAATTGCAGATATAGGAAACCCATTTTCTTCATTACTAATTAAAGGAATAAATGACGTATGTAGAGCAAATAATTATCAGCTACTTGTAACAAATGCTGACAATCTAGCAGAGAGAGAAAGAGAGAACATAGAATCCCTGTTAGATAGCCAAGTTGATGGTTTACTAGTTAATACTACGGGTAATAACTATAAATATTTACAAGAGTTTAAGGATAGTGATAATTTTAAACCAATAGTATTATTGGATAGATTTATAAATCCATTAATTTATGATTCGGTGACAATGAATAATGCAGAGGTAACAAGAAACATATTAGATGAGTTACTAAAGAATGATTATGATCATTATGTATATTTTTCAGAAGACATAAATGGGATAAGTTCAAGAATAGAGAGAAAGAAAGCAATGGAAGAATTTCTATCTAGAAATGCAAATACGTCAGGAGAAACTAATATTATCAAAAAAAATGATATAAATGATATAAAAGAAATAATAGAAAATATTCTAAATAAAAATAAAGATAAAAATATATGTTTCTTTGCAAATAATGATGAAATTTTAAAGGTTCTTATAGAATGCTTATATGATTTAAATATAAGAATTGGAGCAGATATTGGTATATTTGGTTTTGCTGAGGAGAAATGGGCCCGATTAATTGGCCCAGGAATTACATCAATAGATGAGAACCCATATGAAATGGGAGAAAGAGCAGCTAAGCTACTATTTGAAAGAATAGATGGAAGTAGAAAAGATGATTTTATCTTAGAAGAAATACCGGTTAAAATACATCTAAATTACTCAACAAGAAATATAAAAAAATAAGTGGGGATAGTTATGAATCAACTAGGTATAAATTTATTAGTATTTAAAAATGAATTAGATAAAGGGATAAAACAAGAACAAATATTAGAGCAAATAGAGGCATTAGGTGTTCATATAGCTGAAATAAGAAGAGAATGTCTAAAGAACTTAGCGGAAGAAATTCCGATTATAAATAAATTAGCTAAAGAATTTGGAATAGAATTATATTATTCAGTTCCGGAGAAAGTAGCTTGCGAAAAGAAATTAAATCCAGATATTAATGTTTATTTTGAGGAAGCAAAACTGATGGGGGCAAGTCACATAAAATTCAATATAGGTGACTTAGTAGAGTTAAGCTTAGATGAAATAAAAAAATTAAGAGATATTATTTATAAATTTGAGATTAAAGTAACAATAGAAAATGATCAAACTCCTGAAAATGGAAATTTAAAATGTGTAATAGATGCTATTGATATTATAAACAAAAATTCATTACCAATCGGATATACTTTCGACTTAGGCAATTGGTATTGGCAGAATGAAGATCCTGAAAATGCATTTGATATTTTACGTTCAGCTATTAC
Organism: Candidatus Clostridium helianthi; assembly: GCF_045310795.1. NCBI lineage: Bacteria > Bacillati > Bacillota > Clostridia > Eubacteriales > Clostridiaceae > Clostridium > Candidatus Clostridium helianthi. The sequence continues at coordinate 3,979 of NZ_JBJIAB010000045.1, read as the reverse complement.
AGTATTTCATTTAAAAAATGTAGAGTTTCTAAATAATAAGCCTACTACAACTTTACTGTCAGAAGGACAAATTAATTGGAAGGCAATGTTAAAGAAGTTATCTAATAATGTGCCAGTAATGATCGAATATCCAATTAGAAATGAAGATATACGAGGAGAATTAGAGGAAGTAAGAAAAATTTTGCTATAGATTGGCAACGGAAAGGGTGAAAAAAATGAGTGAGATTATTACAATTGGTGAACCAATGGTAATGTTTTTAGCAGATACTAAAGAACATCTTAGCAACGTAGAACATTTTACAAGGTTAATTGCTGGAGCAGAACTTAATGTAGCTATGGGACTAAGAAGACTTGGACATACAGTTACATATATAAGCCAAGTTGGAGAAGATCCATTTGGGCAATATGTAAAGAAATATCTAGAAAATGAAAATATAGATACAACTTTTGTAAAGACATATAAAGAAGCACCAACAGGATTTCAATTTAAAAATAGAACTGATGAGGGGGATCCAGAGGTACTATATTTTAGAAAAGGAGCGGCAGCATCAAGAATAACTAAAGATATTTTAAATGAAATAAGTTTTTCAGATGGAAAGGTGCTTCATATCACAGGAATTTTTCCAGCATTAAGCAAAACAACTTTAGAAACAACATTTAAAGCTATAGAAAAAGCTCACGAAAATGGTATGCTTGTTACTTTTGACCCTAATCCAAGGCCAGTATTATGGGAGAGCAAGGAAAAGATGATTCAAGTGACTAATGAGTTAGCATTTAAATCAGATATTGTATTACCTGGTTTCAGCGAAGGAAAATTATTTACAGGAAAAGATTACAAGGAAGAGATTGCTGATTTTTATTTAGACAAAGGTGTAAAAAAGGTAGTTATAAAAATGGGAACTACCGGTTCGTATTCTAGGGAGAAATTAGAAAATGGACAAATAAAAGAAGCTGAATGTCCAAGCTTTGAAGTTCCAGTTTTAGATACAGTAGGAGCAGGAGATGGATTTGCAGCAGGAGTTATTAGCGGAATTTTAGAAAATCTTGAAGATAATAAAATTTTAGAAAGAGGAAACGCTATTGGTGGAATTCAAGTAATGCATCTAAGTGATAATGAGGGATTACCAACAGTAGATGAATTAGATAATTTTTTGAAAAATTATAAAAGAAAAGTTTCATAAGAATTTAAGGAGGATAAAATGAAGTTACAAGTTGCAATAGATAGGGTGTCTTTAGAGAAAGCAGAAAACTTAGTTAAAACTTTTGATGGATTAGCAGATATTATTGAGATTGGAACATCTTTAATAAAAGACTATGGACTTCTTAAATTAAAAGATATAACAAGCCAAAAAAGTAAATCTCAAATGTTAGGAGATATAAAAACAAGTGATGAAGGTGCTTATGAATTTAAACAAGGTTTCAAACAAGGATTTGATATTCTAACTGTGATGGGGAGTGCATCACTTGGAACTATAGAAAAATGTCACGAAGTTTCTGAGCAATATAATGGGACAATGATGATAGATTTATTAGAATGTTCAGATGAGAAAATTAAGGAAATATCACACTTCAGCAGTGCTATTTATTGCATACATTCCTCTATTGATAAAGAAAAACTAGCTAATCCAGGTGAAACAGTGAAGCGATTTAAAGAACAGTTTCCTTCAATTAAAAGAATTGCAGTTGCAGGAGGAATAACATTAGATTCCATACCAGAATTGAATAAATATAATATAGAGCTAGTTATAGTAGGATCAGCAATAACTAGTGCTGATGATAAGGTGGAAAAAGTAAAAGAGTTTAAGGGAGTAATAGATAAATGAGAGTAATAGATCAAATATTAGAAGAAATTAAAGATGTAATAAGCAAAGTTGATGAAGAAGCGATTAAAAAAATAATGGATGTACTCCAAAAAGAAAAAAAGATTTTTGTAGATGGCGAAGGTCGTAGCGGATTTCAAGCAAAAGGATTTGCAATGCGTTTGATGCATATTGGTTATAATTCTTATGTTATGGGAGAGACAATTACACCAGCTCTCAAAAAGGGAGATATATATGTTGCAATATCAGGTTCTGGAAAAACAAAAAATACACTAAGTAATGCAAAAGCAGCAAAGGATTTAGGCTTAACTATAGTTGGAGTTACAAGTAAAAAGGACTCTCCACTTGCAGAAGTATCAGATCTTGTACTTGAGGTTCCAGGAAAAACAAAGAATGATACCGGTGTTTCGTCAATTCAACTACTAAGTTCATTATTTGATCAATCTGTCCATATAGTATTAGATGATTTATGCTTATTAATGAGTAGAAGAGATAATTTATCAGATAGTGAAGCAGCAAAAAATCATATCAATGTAGAATAATAGTTTTAAGAATTATAATTAATAAAGGGGTAGATTAAAATGAGATTTTTTTTAGACACAGCAAATGTAGAACACATTAAAGAAGCAAATGAAATGGGAGTAATATGTGGTGTAACAACAAATCCATCATTAATAGCAAAAGAAGGAAGAGACTTCAATGAAGTAATAAAAGAAATTACAGAAATAGTTGATGGACCAATAAGTGGAGAAGTTGTAAGTGAAGATGCTGAAGGAATGATAAAAGAAGGAAGAGAAATTGCAGCAATTCATAAGAATATGATAGTAAAGATTCCAATGACAGCTGAAGGATTAAAGGCAACTAAAGTATTAGCAAGTGAAGGAATTAAAACAAATGTAACATTAATATTCTCAGCAACTCAGAGCTTACTTGCAGCAAATGCAGGAGCAACATATGTAAGCCCATTCCTTGGAAGAGTAGATGACATCTCAATGATAGGTATGGATTTAGTTAGAGATATAGCAGAAATATTTGCAGTTCATGGAATAGAAACAGAAATAATAGCAGCAAGCGTAAGAAATCCAATTCATGTAATAGAAGCAGCAAAAGCAGGCGCAGATATATCAACAGTGCCTTATAGTTTAGTAATGCAAATGTTAAAACACCCATTAACAGATCAAGGATTAGAAAGATTCAAAGCAGACTGGGCAGCAGCCTTTGGAAAATAGATTGCCGAAATAAGGAACAAGCTTTTGTTCCGGTTTCTAAGAAATTTTAACGGGTGCTTCTAAGATTACAAGTTGTACCCAAAATGCTAGTCTCAAAAACAAGTGCTCACAGAGAAAGTTCGAGAACCCAAATATAAAATTTGGACTCTCACTTTTTGAACAAGCATTTTGGAACAACTTATAACCAAGAAGCACAACCGTCAAAATTTCTAATGAAACACTTCACAAAACATGTTCCTTACTTCTAGCATAGATATTTTTCAAAGTATAGTAATAATATAAAGAGTAATATCTATGGGATACATTTTAAAAATACAAGAGTAATTTATAGATATAATGGCTAGATTCTGAAATTAGGAAAGTGTAAATGTTTATGGATAAATATTTTGATATAATGCTTTCGCAAAAGTATGACTATCATTTATGATTTATTCATGTTCCAAATGACAGAGATAAAAATATATATTCTTAAGAATATAAGAATATAAGAATATAAGAAGTTAAGAATGAAAGAATTTAAGAATATAGGAATTTAAGAATTTATAAATGAAAACATAAAACAACTTCAAAAGGTGTGGTAAAATAGGAACCTTTTGAAAAGATAATGAAGGATAGCTAAGATTATTTCAGGTTTGAAATGAATTCGAAGCGCAGCATGGGACTTAATTAGCACGACTAAGAACTTATAAAAAAATATGTCTATGAAATGAGGATAAAGATGAGTAGAGAATTAGATAAATTATCTATTAACGCAATAAGAGTATTATCAGCAGATGCTATTGAAAAATCAAAATCAGGACATCCAGGTTTACCACTTGGATCAGCTACAATGGCTTATACATTATGGACAAAGATGAATCATAATGGAAAGAACCCTGAATGGGATAATAGAGATAGATTTGTATTATCAGCAGGACATGGTTCAATGCT